>DASUPQ010000618.1 GCA_036280995.1 Actinomycetota bacterium
ATTTGACCGGTTCGTATCGGGCGGCGGCGAAGCTCGCCGGCTGTTCGCATCACACGGTGGCCCGGCTGGTCGCCGAGCGGGACGCCGGCGGGGCTTGTCCGCGGGTGCGGCGGTCGCGGTTGATCGACGATTTCCTGCCCAAGATCGAGGAGTGGGTCGAGAAGTCCAAGGGCACGATCCGGGCCGACAAGGCGCACAGGGATCTGGTGCTGATGGGCTTCACGGGTTCGCCGCGGTCGTCGCGGCGGGCGGTCGCCCGGATCAAGGCGCAGTACCGGCTCGGGAACAGCCGGGTGCATCGGCCGTGGGTGACCGAGCCCGGTTTGTGGCTGCAGTACGACTTCGGCGATGGTCCGGTGATCGACGGCCGGCCGACGGTGTTGTTCTGCGCGTGGTTGGCGTGGTCGCGGTTCCGGATCGTGATTCCGTTGCGGGACCGCACGATCCCGAGCGTGTTCGCCGCGTTGGACGCCTCGTTCCGACTGTTGGGTGGCGCCCCGACGTTCGTCCTGACCGACAACGAGAAGTCGGTGACGGTCGATCATGTCGCCGGGTTGCCGGTGCGCAACGTGCAGGCGGTGGCGTTCGGCCGGTACTACGGGGTGACGATCCACACCTGCGTGCCCTACGACCCGGCCAGCAAGGGCGGCGCGGAATCGACGGTGAAACTGGCCAAGGCCGATCTGGTGCCCAAGGACACCAACCTGCTGCCGCAGTACGCCTCGTTCGGTGAGTTGGAGGCTGCGTGTCGGGCGTTCATGAGCATGGTCAACGGTCGGGTGCACCGGGTGACCCGGCGGGTGCCGGCGGAGATGCTCGAACAGGAACGGGCCCGGCTGCATCCGGTGCCGGCGCAGCCGCACACGGTCGCGTTCGGGGTGAGCCGGCAGGTCGCGACCAACACCCCGATGGTCGATTTCGAGTACGGCTCCTACTCGGTGCCGCACCAGTTGCGCGGGCAGACGGTGTGGGTGCGGGTGCACGGCGCCGGCCGCGACGAGCGGATCATCATCGTGCACGTCGGCGAGCAGGGCCCGGTCGAGGTGGCCCGGCACCAGCGGGCGCAGCCGGGCAGCCCGCGGCTGGACGACGAGCATTTCCCGCCGGCCCCGCCCGGACCCCTGCACCGCGAACCCAAACCGAAGGGCAAGGCCGACACCGAGTTCCTCGAGTTGGGTGAGGGTGCCGTGATGTGGTTGAAAGAGGCCACCGCGCAGGGCACCTCCCGGATCCGGGTGAAGATGGCGCACGCCGTGTCGATGGCCAAGCTGACCAGCCCGGCCCGGGTCGACTGGGCGTTGGGACACGCCGCGGTCCACGGGCGGTTCGGTGAGCACGACCTGGCGTCGATCCTGACCGCCAATCCCGACGGCGGCGCCACCGGCGCGGCCGCGGCGCCGGCCCGGCGGGCCGACGAGACCCGGTCGCTGGCCCAGGGCACCGGCGGCTGGGCGGCGCTGGGCGACGCCGCCGCGAGCTGACCCCGAACCCGACCCGCAGCAAGCGCTCACCCGGCCGCCGGCCACCCGGCCGGCGGCCATCCCAGCGACCCCGGAAACGGGAAAGGAGTCACGCCGATGCCCGCGACAACCAGAACGGGGGTACCGACGGCCGGGGTGCCGGCCGCGCCGCCGCTGCCCGAGGACGTGCACGCCCTGCTCCGCCGGCTGCGGATGCCGCACACCCGGGCCGCCGCCCCCGAGGTGCTGGCCACCGCCCGGGCGCAACGCTGGGAACCGGTCGAGGTCCTGCGCGCCCTGTTCCAGGCCGAGGTCACCGGCCGGGACCGGTCCGCCCTGGCCACCCGGCGGGCCCGGGCGGCCTTCCCGACCGGCAAGACGTTCAGCTCCTGGAAACCCGAGGCCTGCTCGATCCCGGCGCCGACCCAGCAGGCGCTGCGCACCCTGGAATGGGTGCACCGCAAGGAGAACCTGGTGGTCTGCGGCCCGTCCGGCACCGGCAAGACGTTCCTGCTCGAAGCCCTCGGCCAGCAAGCCGTCGAGCAGGGCCTGCACGTGGCCTGGTTCACCCTGGAAGACCTCGGCGGCCTGATCCGCCGGCACCGCGCCGACGACACCGTCAGCAAAGCGATCGGCCGGGTGCTGCGCGCCGACCTGATCACGGTCGACGACATCGGGCTGCTCGCCGTCGCGGCGGACGCCGCCGAAGGTCTCTACCGGCTGGTCGACGCCGCGTACGAGAAGCGTTCCGTCGCCATCAGTTCCAATCTGCATCCGGCCGGCTTCGACGAGCTCATGCCCAAAACTTTGGCCACCGCCACCGTCGACCGGCTCCTGCACCACGCGCACGTCTGCCAAACCTCCGGCGAATCGGTGCGGCTGTCCCAGGCCGTCGCCGGGCAGGGCGTCACCCCACTGACCTGACCACGACCACGACCACCATCTCGCCAAGGAAATGCTGATGACCAGTCTCCGAACCCCGTCCATCGTGCAGGTCGCCGCGACCGCCGCCGAGGCCGTCCGCGAGCTCAACCACCGCACCCTGGGCCGGCCGACGCTGACCGGCCCGGCCGAGCTGGACCGGCTTGTCGCCGAGCTCGCCGTCATGACCGCTCGGCTCCCGCAGCTACTGCAGCAGCTCAGCGGCTGGCTCGCCGCCGAACAAAGCGGCCGCTGGATCCGGTCCGACAACCACATCGACCCCGCCCGGATCGTCGACCGGGCCCGCACCGAACTCGCCGACGCCGGTCGCGCGGCGCGAGAACTGAGCCAGGCCCTGCACGACGCCCACCAACATACGGCCCATCTGGGCGCCCGGTCAGCGGAAGAGGCCGTCACAACCATCGGCCGGCCAGGACCACCCGCCCGCACCGACCGGGCAGGAACCGTGGCCACCAGCGGGCAGTTTCATGGCCACCGGCGGGCAGGTTTCGTGGCCGCCCGTGGGCAGAATCCAATGTCCCTTGACAGTCCCGGCCGGTGGTGGGTCGTTGTCCTTCTGGACGTCGTACGCCACCGAGGGGGCCTGGGACCACCTGTTCGTCGAGGCTCGCACGCCCGGCCAGGACGACTGGACGACCCTGCCGGACGCGAACGAGCACACGAGCACCGAGCCGGGCCAGAGCTGTACCGCGAGTTCGGGCAGCTGGATCAGCCTGCATCCGCACCTCGCGCACTACCAGACCCGCAATGCGGACGGGACCTGCACGGCGACCGGCACCACCGGCACCTGGAACGCCGCGAGCGGCAACTCCGGCGGCTGGCAGCAGTGGAGTGTGGACCTCTCGGCCTACGCCGGGCAGACGGTGGAGATCTCGATCGCGTACGTCAGCGATTGGGCTACCCAGGGCCTCGGAGTGTTCGTCGATGACGTGACCCTGCCGGACGGCTCGAGCACGTCGTTCGAGGCCGATCTGGGTGGTTGGCAGGTCACCGGACCGCCGGCGGGGAGCGGCGCCAATGCCAACGACTGGATCCGCACCGATGCCTCCGGATTCCCCGTCGGCAACGCGATCTCCACTCCGCGATCGCTGTTGCTCGGCTTCGGGTTCGAGGGAATATCCACGGACGAGGAGCGCAACCAGGTGATGGGCCGGGTGCTGGATCACCTCCTCGACTGAGCTGTCATCACGCCGCGATGGCGCCCGGGCCCCGGCCCGGGCGTGATCGATCCGCGGGGACGCCGACGAACTCGACCACCAGCCGCACCACGGCCGGATCGGTGAGCAGCCGACGGTGACCAAGCCCGTCGGTGCTGACCATCGTCGCGGGACCCCGCCAGCTTTCGGCCAGTTCCACGGTGTGGGCATGCCAGGTTTCCCGGTCACCCCGATCGTGTATCACCAGCAGCGGCACGGGTGCCGCGTCCCGGGCGAGCAGCCGAACGTCGACGGCCGCGACGGGGTAGTCGGTCAGCCGGGCTATGCGCTCGTCCATCGCCGACCGAGTCCGACGCCCCATACCGACCTGTGCCGCGAACCGGTCCAGATGGCCGCTCAGGTCGCGCATCGGTGCCAGCAGCACGAAGCGTCCGACCGGCAGCCCGTCCCCGTTCGCCATCAGCGCCGGCACGACGCCCATCGAGTGCGCGATCACGGTGTCCGCGGGGCCGAAACGGGTCATGACGGCGGTCAGCGCCGTGGCGAACTCGACGCCATGGGTGCGTCCAGGCCCGCAGGCTCCCGGATCGGACCGGCCGTGCGAGGGGCCGTCGAACAGAACCGCCCGGAAACCGGCCTGCCGCAGTGGCTCGACGAACGCCGACAGCTGCCCG
>DASUPQ010000619.1 GCA_036280995.1 Actinomycetota bacterium
CCGCGCACCGACTGGCTGGAGGGGACGGTCGAACGCGACGAGCGCGGCTACCTGCTCACCGGCCGCGACCTGATGGGCGCGGACGGCCGGCCGCCGCCCGGCTGGCCGCTGGAGCGCCAGCCCCTGCCGCTGGAGACCAGCCTGCCCGGGGTGTTCGCCGTCGGCGACGTCCGCTACCGCTCGGTCAAGCGGGTCGCCTCGGCGGTCGGCGAGGGGTCGATCGCCGTCCAGCTGGTGCACGAGTACCTGGCCGACGCCCAGGACCCGGCCGGGAGGTAGACGGTGGCCACGGGCGGCTTCTCGGAGGCGGTGTGGGCGCTGGCCCGGCGGGTGCCGGCCGGCCGGGCCACCACCTACGGCCTGCTCGCCGAGGCCCACAACGGGGTGGCCAAGGGGGCCGGGGGGGGTCGGCCAGGCGATGGCCCGCTGCCCGGGGGACGTGCCCTGGTGGCGGGTGGTGCACGCCGACGGCCGGATGAAGGGCGCGACCGGGGCCGACGAGCAGCGGGCCCGGCTGGCCGAGGAGGGCGTGCCCCTGACCCGTGACGGCCGGGTCGACTGGGCGCAGGCCGGGGGCCCCTGGTCGCCCTGACCGCTGGCCGTCGGCGCGGTTGCCCCGACCCCGGTGGCCGCTGGGGAAAGGTGACACGTTGCCGGCTGGGCCGTGGTATGGTCGCCGTTGGCGGTGTTGAGGCACTCCCGGCCTCTGCCCCTCACCTCGGATGCAGTTTCTTCCGAGAACCCCTGGTAGACGGGAATAGGTTTTGCGAACATGGTTGTTGGCAAAACTGAGAGTGACGTGTGTACCCCCGATGATCGCGTGCTGTCGCAAGGAGTGCGATGAAGGACCAGGACCAGCTGCTCGACCTCCAGACGACGGACTCGTTCCGTCTGTATCTGGATGAGGTCGGTCGGCACCCGCTGCTTACCAAGGAGGACGAGATCGAGCTGTCCCAGGCCTATGAGGCCGGCCTGGACGCCCAGCTCAAGCTCGCCGACACCGCCCCTGACGACCCCGCCCGCCCCGATCTGGAAGCGGTCGCCGAGCGGGGCGAGTGGGCCCGCCGCAAGATGATCGAGTCCAACCTGCGCCTGGTCGTCTCCATCGCCCGCCGCTTCTCAGCCACCGGCCTGCCCCTGGGTGACCTGGTCCAGGAAGGCAACCTGGGCCTGTTGCGGGCGGTGGAGAAGTTCGACTGGCGCAAGGGGTTCAAGTTCTCCACCTATGCCACCTGGTGGATCCGCCAGGCCATCGCCCGCGGAGCCGCCGACCGGGGCGCCCGGGCCATCCGCCTCCCCGTCCACGTCGATGAGCAGGTGGGCCGGTTGCGTCGCACCCAGACCCGCATGCACGAACTCCTGGGCCGCGAGCCGACCGACGACGAGCTGGCGGCCGAGCTCGACATGCCGACCGAGAAGGTGAACCGGCTCAAGGACACCGCCCAGGCCATCACCAGCCTGGACACCCCGATCGGGGACGACGGGGCCGCCCTCCAGGACTTCCTGGAGGACGACTCCGCGGTCGGCCCGGATGAGCTGGCCGTGGAGGCGGTCGGCCGCGAGGCCCTGGAGCAGGTCCTCAACGCCCTGCCCGAACGCGAACGCCAGGTCCTGATCTTGCGCTTCGGTCTGGACTCGGGCACCCCGCGGACGCTGGAGGAGGTCGGGGCGGTCATGGGGTTCTCCCGGGAACGAGCCCGCCAGGTCGAACGCGACGCCCTGGCCTCCCTGCGCAGCCCCGAGATCCGCGCCCGCCTGGAGGACCTCGTCGCGGCCTGATGCGCCGCTTCGCCGTCACCCACGACTACCTCTGCCCGTTCGCACGGAACGCGGCAGAGGTGGTCGTGCGTGCGCTGGAGGAAGGGGAGCCGGCCGAGGTCGGCTTCCGCGCCTTCTCCCTCTCCCAGGTCCACCTGGACGATGGTGAGCCGCCGGTCTGGGAGCCGGGCGCCGAGCCGCGCTCGGGCGTGCTGGCCCTCCAGTGGGGCCTGGCCGTCCGCGACGAGCTGCCCGAGCGGTTCCCGGCCGTCCACCTGGCCCTGTTCGCCGCCCGCCACGACCAGGGCCGCGACCTCAACGACCCCGAGGTGCTGGCCGCCGCGGTGGCCTCGGCCGGTGTCGACCCCGGCGAGGTCGAGAAGCTGGTCGCCGGGGGCCGGCCCGCGGCCGCCCTGGCCGCCGACCACACCTGGGCGGTCGACACCTCCCGGGTGTTCGGCGTGCCCACCTTCGTGACCGGCAGCCGGGCCGTGTTCGTGCGCCTGATGGACCGCCCCGGCAGCGCCGCCGCCGCCCGCTCCACCCTGGAGCGGGTGCTGGCCCTGGTCGAGGACTGGCCCGACCTCAACGAGTTCAAGGCCACCGTCATCCCCCGCTGAGGCCCTTCAGGCCCGGGCGGGTCGCTCCGGCGGGGCGCCCCGGGCGGCCCGGAAGGCGGCGGCGACCTGGCCGGCCTGCTCCTCCGACCCCCAGGACATGACGTGCAGGGCATGGACCCGGTCGAGGCCGGCCAGGACCATGGCCGTCTCGACGGCCAGGTCGATGCCCCCGCCGGCGGCGATCTGGGCGGCCGCCTTCTCCGGGATCTGGCAGGGCAGGGTCTGGTTGAGGATGTCGACCATGCGGGCCGTGCGGATCACCGGGACGCTGGCGTGGACCCGGCAGTCGCCCAGCTTGCCGCCCTCGGCGGCCTGCTCCAGGAAGGCGGCCAGGCCGGCCGGGTCGAACACCATCTGGGTCTGGACGAAGTCGGCCCCGGCGGCGACCTTGCGGCCGAGCAGGGCCAGCTCGGCCTCGACGTCGGGCTTGAACGGGTCGGCGACGCAGCCGATGGCCAGGTCGTTGGGCGCGGCCCACTCCCTGGCCTCGGCCAGCAGCCTGGTGGTGGTGTAGTCGCGCACCCGGGGCACGTCCGCCACCGGGTCGCCATAGAGGCACAGGATGCCCTCGGAGCCGAGCGCGGCCGCCCCGACGACCTCGGAGCGCAGGGCGAGGCGGTTGCGGTCGCGGCAGGAGACGTGGACCACCGTCGCCACCCCCTGCTCGCGGGCCAGGGCGACCGCGGCCAGCGGCGACATGCGCGGCCTGCCGGCGTGGTTGTCGGTCAGCCCGACCAGGTCGACGTGGCGGGACAGGACGGCGATGCGCTCGCGCACCTGGGTCGCGTCCGGGGTCGCGGGCAGCGAGATCTCGGCGGAGGTGAGGGCGTCCAGCGGCATGCCGGAAGGCTAGCAGCCGCCGGTCATCGGTGCTCGGCCGCGCTGACCACGCCCCGGGCGACCTCGGCGAGCGGGCGGCGCTGGTCCCGCGCCTGGCGGCGCAGCCGCTCGAACGCCTGCCTGGTGGTGAGCCCGTGGCGCCCGACGAGGACCCCCTTGGCCTGCTCGATCACCACCCGCGAGTCGAGCGCGACCTGGAGCTCGCCGGCCAGCCGGCCGCGCTCCCGGGCCTCCATGGCGTTCAGGATGAGCATGGCGACCAGCTCGGTGAAGGCGACGATCGCCTCCCGCTCGGCCTCGCTCCAGGCATGGGGCTCGCCGGCGAACACCGCCACCACCCCGACCGCCTGGTCGCTGTAGGGGATGGGGCTGGCCAGCACGGCCAGCAGCCCGCCCCGGACGGCGGCGGGCGCGAACGCCGGCCAGCGGTCGTCGTGGCGCAGGTCGTCGGCCGACACCGGCTCCTTGTCGTCGAAGGCGTCCACGCCGGGGCCTTCGCCATGCTCGGCCTGGAGCTCCTCGAGCAGGACGGCGCGGTGGTCGGAGGTGGCCAGGTTGCGGAGGACCTGGTCGCGGTCGACCAGCAGCAGGGCGGTCCCGTCGACCTGGAACAGGGCGTCGGCGGTGGCCATGACCCGGTCAAGGGCGTCCTCGACCGACACCGGGGAGGTCCGGAGGTCGGCGAGCTGGTCGAGGGCCTGGCGCAACCCCGCCGAAGACACCGTCATGTCAGTCGGCGCTGACGCCCTCGTCGGAGCGGCGCCGGATGACGCCCTGGTCGTCCGGGTCGCGGGCCGCCTGGTCCTCGACCCGCTGCTCGGACTCCTCCAGCAGCGCCCGGGCCTGGGCGCCGGGGTCCTCGGCGTGGTTGCCCGGCTCGGCGGCCAGCGATCCGGCCCGGCTGTCGACCTGCTCGGGGCCCGGCTTGTCGTGGTCGGGCATGGACTGGCTCCTGGGTGACGCGGCGGTCTGGTCGCCGGACAGCCTAGCCTCCTCGGCCTCGACCCGCTCGGCCGGGGCGCCGAAGTGGAGCAGGGCACCGCCGAAGGCGACCGCGCAGACGACGAACCAGCCGAACCCGAGGGCGGCCCCGCCGATCACGTCGGTCAGCCAGTGGACCCCGAGCAGCACCCGCGAGGCGGCCACGGCCACGGTCACGGCGGCGGCCCCGGCGGCCAGCCAGGCCTTGGTCCGGAACGGCCGGCCCCGGCCCACCACCAGGACGACCGCCGCCCAGGTGGCGGCCGCGGCGGCGGCGTGCCCCGAGGGGAACGAGAAGCCGCTGGCGGACGCGAGATGGGGCACGGGCGGCCGCTCCCGGTCGACCAGCGCCTTGACCGTGTTGGCGATGAGGTTCTGGCCGACCACCACCGTCACCATGAAGGCGAGCACGGCCAGGCGCCGCCGGCGCAGCCACTCCAGGCCCCCCAGGGCGAACGTGACGGCGAGCACGGTGACGGTCGCGCCCAGCCAGGTGACCGCGCCCAGGAACCAGGTCGAGGCCGGGGTGGCGTTGTCGGCCCCCCAGGCGGCGGCGCTGGCGTCGAGGCGGTAGAGCCCGGTCTCGGAGGTGACCATGTCGGACACCAGCCCGAAGCCGAGGGCGGCGGCGAAGACCAGCCCGAGGGCGGCGGTCAGGGCCAGCCCGGTGGCCGCCTCCGGGTCGAGCCGGCGTCGCAGGAACCGGGCCGCCCGGGCCCGGAACAGCTCCTCGCCGGCGTGCTCGGCCGCCCCGTGGCCGCGGCGGCCGCGGCCCGCCACCAGGCCGGCGGCGGCGGCCAGGACGGCCGCGACCAGGCCGGCGACCAGGACCAGGGTGGTGACGGAACCGG
>DASUPQ010000620.1 GCA_036280995.1 Actinomycetota bacterium
GGTGGCACAGTGACATGACCCCCGACCAGGCGCCTGCCTCCGGGTCGCCAACGACACCCACGACTCCTCAGCAGAGCGCGAGCGATGCGGAACGAACTGCCACGCAGCTCGACACGGCCGCAGCAGCGGAACAGGGTGGCACGCAGCTCAGCGCGGCTGCAGCAGGGAACCCAGGTGGCGCGGACCTCGGAACGGCCGCAGCGACGGCGACCTCGGCGGCTGGGCTCGCGCCGAGCGATCCATCCGGCAAGGATCGCTCGGCCGTGGCCGGACCGTTCGCACCCGCTGACCCATCGGCCGTCGACCTACCGAATCCCACCGACCCGCCAGCGACTGGCGCCACCGGCGCCCGTCCGGGCGATCCGGACGGTCAGGCTGGCCCTACCCTCGACACCGAAGCGGGCAGCGCGACGAACCCTGAGAGCGTGGAAGCCTGGTCTGGTACGGGATCCCGGGGGTCGGATGCTGATCGGGCCGACCCGGGTCCCGGGGCGGGGATGGCGGGCGAAGGCTCGGTCGTGGGTGCCCCGCAGGGTCCTGGCGCGGGAGTCGGATGGTTCTCCCCGGAGGTCGGCAGTGGCCAGTACCCGGGGCCGCTGTCGGGGCGACCGAGCGCCGAACGACCAGGGGACGGGCCGATCTCGCCCCCGGCCGCGCAGACGGGACCAGGGTCGGACGTCCTGGGCGACGCCGGACCAGCTGCCGCCGCAACGAACGACCCGGGCGCTGGTGCCGGTTCCTCCGGCGATCAGGCTGCCGGTCTCGGCGCGGCCCCCGGCAGCGCCATGCCCACCGATCCCGGAGGAGTGCCGAGCGGCATGGCTTCTGCTGGCACGGGGCTACCGCCGGTGCCGCGAGACCTCAGACGTCCCGAGCTGACCGAGTCGGGAATGGTCGATGCCGACCCGGATCCAGAGATCGGCTCGCCTCCGCACGCCGTGGGGTGGGCCGAGCAACCGGTAGCGCGGCAAGGGCCAGAGGGAGATCCTGGCGGTCCTTCGGATGTATCTCAAGAAGCTGGCGGCCAGGACTCGACGAACGGAGTGGGCGGCGCGACAGGGGTCGGCGACGCCGAGACCGGTGCCTCAGGTGGACCAGCTGCCCCCGCCGCGACCGCCGTTACCGCTGGGGCAGGGGCGGCCGTTGGGGCGAATGAGATCGCCGCGGTAGAGGTCACCGAAGTCGGTCCTGGTAGTGAGCCTGCGAGCGAACCCGCGACCGACGCGGCATCAGCGTTCGGAACGGCCACGGAACCGGAAGGCGTGTCACCGGCCGCCGGGTCTCCCACGGCCGGTGGTCGAGCCGATGGCTCCGACACTCCCGATGCCCGGGACCGAACCGACCGCGAAGAGCTCGAGGGGCACGCGAGCGACCCTCTGAGAGGGGACGCTCCGAGAGGCGACGTCCTAGGGGGCAGGGGTAGCACCGCTGCCAGGGGGGCGACCGGATCGGCTGATGCGGGCGAGGTCTCCCCAGCTTCGGCACCCGACGAGGCTCCATGGAACGAGCCGGCGCTCCCGATGGCGTGGCCGCCAGGGATGACGCCTCCAGACCGTGGAGAGCGCAGGGGATCGCCCCACGAGGATGCTGATGATGGCGATCTCGTCCCGGAGCCGGATCCGACTTGGCCGAAGCTCTTTGGGCAGAGCTCGGAGTCTCGAGCGGCTGCGGGACCTGCCGAGGCTCCAGGCGGCGTGCACGCGACCGCATCCGTGGACCAGGTCGGTGGCGAGCGAGGAACCGACCAGCCGTCGAACCTCCCAGCCATCCAGCAAGACGAAATGGGCCATGCCGCTCAGGCCGACGACCTCTCGTCGGAGCAGCGGCAGGAGGTAGGGGACCCAGCAGGATCTCCAGATGCCCTTGGGTTGAGCACGGCGCCGCCAAGTGGACAGCCCGCCGACGAGGTGACGCCGTCCGACCAGCAACCAGCGGTCGTCGACATCACCTCCCAAGCGCCGAGTGGGGGGCCTGGGTCCGGTGAGTCGCCGGAACCGGGCCACATGCGGAGCGAAGGCTCGGAACCTCAGCCTGGGCTCAGGAAGGACACTGGGAACGAACGTGGCACCGATACGACCGGCCACGCCAACCTATCGACCGTTGTGCAACAGGCCAAGGCCGAGGAGGGGGAACTGGATTTGCGG
The DNA here is from genome assembly GCA_036280995.1 of Actinomycetota bacterium. Lineage (NCBI taxonomy): Bacteria > Bacillati > Actinomycetota > Actinomycetota bacterium. Next base: position 2,145 of record DASUPQ010000620.1, read on the forward strand.
GAGATGCCCGCGAGTCCCCGAAGTATCGATGTTTCACGTGAAACATCTGCAGGCGGTGGTGGAGGGATGGATGCAGGATCCGAGAACGACGGCCTCGAGGACGAGGCGGCCGTAGCGGTCCGGGAAGCGGTATCGCGAGCGGCCGCGGAGGCCGGAGTCGATGTTTCACGTGAAACAGAGCCAGCTGCGAGCGACTTCACGATCGATGAGCTGGGCGAGGGACCGAGCATCGACCGGGAGTCGGCGGCCAGGAACGCCAGGGTCACCTTCCGCATCGATCGCGACGCGCTGAACGGGGATCGCCGTGTCATGGCGGTCGCCAACCAGAAGGGCGGCGTGGGCAAGTCGACGACGGCAGTGAACATCGGTGCCTATCTTGCCCTGGCCGGAGCACGCGTCCTGGTGATCGACCTCGACCCGCAAGGCAACGCCTCCACCGGGCTTGGTCTCGATCATCGTGAGATTGAGCCGTCTATCTACGACGTGCTGACCGGTGAGGCATCCCCGGTCGCCGCGATTCGACCGACAGGCGTCGCCAACCTCCACGTCCTGCCCAGCACGATCGACCTGGCCGGAGCAGAGGTCGAGCTGGTGAGCGCCATGTCGCGGGAGACGCGGCTACGCCGGGCGCTCGAGTCGATCGACCATCAGTACGACTCCATCCTCATCGACTGCCCACCATCACTCGGACTACTCACGGTGAACGCCCTTGCCGCCGCCGATGAGCTCCTCATTCCGATCCAGTGCGAGTACTACGCCCTCGAGGGACTTGGGCAGCTGCTCCGCAACGTGGAGCTGGTCCGGGCGAACCTGAATCCGGACCTCCGGATCGGCGGGATCGTGCTCACCATGTATGACGGCCGGACGCGCTTGGCCCTCCAGGTCGTCGAGGAGGTTCGCAAGCACTTCACCGACATCGTCTACCAGACCGTCGTGCCCAGAAGCGTCCGGCTCTCGGAAGCGCCCGGGTATGGCCTTCCGATCGCCCTCTACGATCCCCTCTCCCGCGGTGGCATCGCCTACCGCGACCTCACCTTTGAACTCGCGGAGCGAAGTGGCTTGCTCGCGCCGACCGGAGAAGGAGCAAGTTGATGCGACGCCGTGGTGGCCTTGGCCGTGGACTCGAAGCCCTGATCCCGAGCACCCCGCAAGACGAGCGCGAGCCGGCGGCGCAGGCAGCCGACCAGGCACAGGCGGTTGCGGCGCCCGCCGGGGAATCCTCGGGGCCGACGTTCGAGCAGCTCCCACTGGACCGCATCGACCCGAACCCTCGTCAGCCCCGCGAGGCGTTCGACGAGGAGTCGCTGCACGATCTCACGACGAGCATCGAGGCCGTTGGTGTGCTCCAGCCGATCGTGGTGCGGCCCCATGGGGAGCGCTACCAGATCGTGATGGGGGAACGCCGGGTTCGCGCCGCCCGATCGGCCGGGTTGGAACGCATCCCGGCGATCGTTCGTACCACCGAGGACGATCAGCTGCTTCGCGATGCGCTCCTTGAGAACGTCCACCGTGAGGACCTGAATCCGCTCGAGGAGGCGGCCGCCTACGAGCAGCTCCTGCTCGACTTCGGCATCACCCAGGAGGAGCTGGCGGCGCGGCTGGGGCGCAGCCGGCCTGTGATCGCGAACGCCATGCGGCTCCTGCGCCTGCCAGGAAGTGTGCAGCGCCGAATCGCGGCCAGGACGCTGTCGGCTGGCCATGCTCGTGCCGTCGCTTCCCTGGAGGATCCCGTTCAGCAGGAACGGCTCGCCGATCGGATCGTTGCCGAAGGCCTGACCGTCCGGATGGCCGAGGAGCTGGCGCAGCGGATCAAGAACGGGGAGCCGCTCCTCGGGCCCGATGAGCGGGCTCGGGTTCGCGTCCGTCCGGCCATGCAGGCGCCGGGCATGGCGGACCTGGCGGAGCGGCTCTCTGATCGCCTTGAGACCCGCGTCCGCGTCCAGCTCGGCAAGCGCAAGGGCAAGGTGTTGATCGAGTTCGCCACCTTGGACGACCTGCAGCGCATCTGCGACGCGATCGGGCTGGAACAGCGCTCCGTCGAGCTGCCCGAGGCGACGGGGCCGGTCGGCGACGATCCTCAGGTCGTTCGGGACGACCGGACGACGACTCCCGCATCGGTCTAGCTCCCAAGGGCTGGCACCCGCCGGGCGGCGCGGGGGCTCAGCGGGGTCGGGCAGGCGATCGCACCGGCGGCGAGCGACCACCTGGACGAGGGCGAGTGATGGCGCTGGAGTTGTTCGGCTCCTAGCCCCTGCCGGGTGCCTGCCGCTGGTCCGCCCGACCCAACGGACTCCCCAGCCAGCGGCTCGCTGGGTGGGGAGCAACCTCAGCGGGGGCGGCGGGCGGTGGCGCGGTCGGTGAGGTGGGCGGCGAGGTCGGCGAAGGTGAGGCCGGCGGCGTCGGCGGCCATGGGGACCAGGCTGGTGGTGGTGAGGCCGGGGCCGGTGTTGACCTCGAGGATGCGGCAGGTGCCTTCGGGGTCGAGGATGGCGTCGACCCGGGAGATGTCGCGGCAGCCGAGGGCGAGGTGGGCGGCGTGGGCGGCCCGGAGGCACTGCTCGGTGGTGGCGGGGTCGAGGCCGGCGGGGACCCGGAACTCGGCGGCGCCGTGGGTGTAGCGGGCGGAGAAGTCGTACCAGCCCTCCTTGGGCCGGATCTCGACCGCGGGCAGGGTGGCGAGGCCGTCGACGACCGAGAGCGCCAGCTCGGTGCCGAGCACCCGCTGCTCCAGGAGGACGGTGTCGTCGTAGCCGAAGGCGGCCATGAGCGCGGCCGGGAGCTGGTCGGGGCGCTCGACCAGGCGGACGCCAAGGGCCGAGCCGCCGCGGTTGGGCTTGACCACGATCGGGAGGCCGAGCTCGTCCATGGCCCGGTCGAGCAGGCTGCCGACCCCCAGCTCCCGCAAGGCACCCTCGGTCAGGGGGATGGCCGCCGGGACCGAGAGGCCGGCTCGGCGGAGGACGGACTTGGCGGCCAGCTTGTCGAAGGCGAGCCGGCTGGCGGCGAAGCTCGACCCGGTGTAGGGAATCCCGAGAAGCTCCAGAATCGACGCGACCGTTCCGTCCTCCCCGAACCGGCCGTGCAGGGCGAGAAAGGCGACATCGAACGCGTCGTTGGCGAGCTTCTCCACCAGCTCGTGGTCTGCGTCCAGCTCCCCGACCCGGTAGCCGCGCTCGCGCAGGGCGTCGGCGACCCGCTGGCCCGAGCGGAGCGAGACCTCGCGCTCGAACGACAGGCCGCCCGCGACGACCGCGACCGAGCAGTCGAAGGTCATTGCACGCCACCCCAGCCGGCCGGGCGACCCTGGTCGGTCTCCGCGTCGCCGAGCGGGAGCCCACCGAGCGCCCGCACCAGGTCGAGCTCCTCGTCGATCACGCCGGCCAGGCGGCGGACGCCCTCGCGGATGCGATCCGGCGGGGGGAAGCAGTAGGACAGCCGCAGGCACGAGGCACCCTGACCGTCCGCGTAGAACGCCCCGCCGGGCACGTAGGCCACCCGGGCGGTGATCGCCTTGGCCAGCATGGCCCGGGCATCCAGGTGATCGGGCAGGCGGACCCAAACGTAGAAGCCGCCTGCGGGCCTGGTCCAGGTCACGCCGGCGGGGACGTCCTCGGCGAGGACCTCCAGCATCACGTCGCGTCGCTCGCGGTAGACCTCCCGAAGCCCCTTGAGCGTCTCCCGCCAGGGGTAGTTCGCGAACCACCGGTAGGCCACCGCCTGGGTGAAGCTGGACGAGCAGAGGTCGGCCGCCTCCTTGACCAGGACCAGCCGCTCCCGCAGGGCCGGCGGCACCAGCGCCCAGCCGATGCGCAGCCCGGGGCAGAACACCTTGGAGAGGCTGCCGAGGTAGACGACATTCTCCGGGTCGAGCGACCGCAGCGCGTCCGGAGGGTCGCTCTCGAACCCCAGCATCCCGTACGGATTGTCCTCCAGGACCAGGAGGTCGTGACGCCGGGCGAGCTCCAGGACCCGCTCCCGGCGGCCAGCCGCCATCGTCACCCCGGCCGGGTTGTGGAAGTTGGGAACGGTGTAGAGGAGCTTCACGCGACGACCATCACGCTCAAGGCGTTCGAGGGTTACTGCGAGTGCGTCGGGATCGAGGCCATCGTCGTCCAGCGGTACGTGGCACACGTCGACCTGGTACTGCGAGAAGGCGGAGAGGGCGCCGACGTAGGAGGGCCCCTCGGCCACGATCACGTCGCCGGGGTCGCAGAACATCCGGGAGACGAGGTCGAGCGCCTGCTGGGAGCCCTCGGTGACGACCACGTCGCCGCCAGACCCGTGGATGCCCTCGTGCCGCATCAGCTCGGTGAGGACCTCGCGCAACCGCGGGTCCCCCTGACCGCCGGCGTACTGGAGCGCGGCCGGGCCCTCGTCCGCCAGCACGTCGGCGACCACGTCCCCGACGGCGTCGAAGGGCAGCGCCGCCGTGAAGGGCATGCCGCCGGCCAGGCTGACGATCTCGGGGCGGGACGCGACGGCGAACAGGGCCCGGATCTCGGAGGCGGTCATCGAGCGGGTGCCGCGGGCGTAGCGGTCAAGGAAGGGGTCATCGGCGCGCATGAGGTTGAAGGATAGCGGCATCTGGCAACCCCCCTCGGGCGGCTGCTAGCATCGAGCCGCTATCCGGCCTGCGAAAACGTTCCTGTGCTACGAGTTGCCCTGCCACTGCTCCGCCGCGTTGGGGGGAGTTTCTTCGTGGGCCTGTTCCTCGGCCTGATCTGGGCCTTGCTGGTCATCCACCGCCGGCCGCCGCGCGCCTCAGGGGCTGCCTGACCTTGGGCCGCAAGCTGGTCCCACTCGGGCCCGAGACCCTCGACCTGCTGCCGGCGCCGTGCCGCCGCTGCGTCTTCTGGGAGCTGGGGGCCAGGGCGCGGGCGCGCGGGTCGGAGGACGCGGCGCTGCAGAAGGAGGCCTGGCTGTCCTCGGTGGCGCTGGAGTGGGGCCCGGCCGGCCACGTCGTCACGGTGGACGGGAAGGTGGCCGGCTACTCCCTGTACGCCCCGACCCACGTGCTGGACCAGGTCGGGTTCCAGGCCGCGCGGCCGGTGAGCCGCGACGCCGTGCTGCTCGCCACCCTGGCCGTTCTGCCGGAGTTCGAGGGCCAGGGGATCGGCCGGGTCCTGCTCCAGACGATGGCCCGTGACCTGACCAGGCGGAAGGTGCGGGCGGTGGAGGCGTTCGCCGACCGCGCCCCGGCCGGCCGCGACTGCCGTGTGCCGGCCGGGTTCCTGGAGGCCAGCGGGTTCCAGGTCGTCCGCGACCATCCTCGCTACCCGCTCATGCGCATGGACCTGCGGACGGCCCTCACCTGGAAGGACGCCAGGGAGGCGGCCCGGGAGGCCCTCCGGGTCCCGGCTCCCGCCCAACCTGCCCTGCGCCCCGTCCCCTCGTCGCGCCCGCCCGCCTGAGACATGGGCCACGAACGACACGAGCCCGACCCACCTGGGTCGGGCTCGTTGGCTTGAGGAGCTGGGTCAGCTGATGAACTCGGAGAGCTCGCTGACGATGTTGCGCTTCGGCATGGCGCCGATCAGCCGCTTCTTCTCCACGCCGCCGATGAACAGGGCGAGGGTGGGAATGCTCATGACGCCGTAGCGCATGGCCACGTCGGGGTTCTCGTCGACGTTGAGCTTGGCGATGGTCAGCTTGCCCTTGTGCTCGTCGGCGATCTCCTCGAGCACGGGGCTGATCATCTTGCAGGGGCCGCACCACTCGGCCCAGAAGTCGACCAGCACGGGCGTGCTCGACTTGAGCACCTCGCTGTCGAACGTGGCGTCGGTCACGGCTGCGGCTTTGGTCATATCATCGGTGCGGTCGGGGCCTCGGCCCCTTGGCACCTCCACCTCCTCGTACGAATGAATCCCCCCCGGCCACCGGTGCAACGATCACCGGCTCCTACGTATTCCTGCCCACTGATAGCGTCCGGCAACCAGCTTCAGTCCCAGTTGTCGGTGGTGGCCCCGGAGTCGTGGCCGTGGGCCTCCAGCCAGCGCTCGGCGTCGATCGCGGCCGCGCATCCCGTTCCGGCGGCGGTCACCGCCTGGCGGTAGGTGTGGTCGACGACGTCGCCGGCCGCGAACACGCCGTCGACGCTGGTCGCGGTCGAGGGCGGGTCGGGGGTGACGATGTAGCCGGCCTCGTCGAATTCGACCTGGCTCTTGAACAGGTCGGTGTTCGGGGTGTGGCCGATGGCCACGAACACCCCGGCCACCGGCAGCTCCTTCTCGCTGCCGTCCTCGACGTTGCGCAGCCGGACCCCGGTGACCGTCTGCTCGCCGAGCACGTCGACGACGACCGAGTTCCACTCGAAGGCGATCTTGGGGTTGGCGAAGGCCCGGTCCTGCATGACCTTGGAGGCGCGCAGCCGGTCGCGGCGGTGGACCACGGTGACCTTGGTCGCGAACCTGGTCAGGAAGGTCGCCTCCTCGAGCGCGGAGTCGCCGCCGCCCACGACCACCAGCTCGCGGTTGCGGTAGAAGAAGCCGTCGCAGGTGGCGCAGGTCGAGACCCCGCGGCCGAGGTACTGGCTCTCGCCGGGCAGGCCGAGCATCTTGGCCTTGGCGCCGGTGGCGATGATCAGCGCCTTGCCGCTGTACTCCTGGTCCTCGACCCAGGCCCGGAACGGCGGGCCGGCCAGGTCGACCTTGGTGGCGTCAGCCCGGACGAACTCGGCGCCGAAGCGCTCGGCCTGCTCGCGCATCTTGCCCATCAGCTCGGGGCCGAGGATCCCGGTCGGGAACCCCGGGTAGTTCTCGACCTCGGTGGTGAGCATGAGCTGGCCGCCGGCCTCCAGCCCTTCGAGGACGACCGGATGCAGGTTGGCGCGGGCGGTGTAGAGGGCCGCGGTCAGCCCGGCCGGGCCGGAGCCCACGATCAGCACCGGAGCGGTGGTTCGGGTTGTGGCCATCGGGGTGCGCGCGCCTCCTCGGACGTCGGCGGATTCAGGAGCCGTGCTCTGCAACGGATTGTCCCACACGGCTATTCCACGGCCGGGATCGGACCGAGGGCGGGGGCGGCCAGGGCTTCGAGGCGGGCGGGGGCCCCGGGCGGCCGCGGGACCGGGGACGAACGGGGGCCACGTTCGGGGCGTGGTTCTCGTACGCTTAGCCTATGACCGCCGACCAGACGAACCTGGCGCCGACCTGTGTGAACCATCCCAAGGTCGAGACCAGGCTCACCTGCTCGAACTGCGGGGACCCGATCTGCACCCGCTGCATGGTCGCGACCGCGGTCGGGCAGAAGTGCCCGCGCTGCGCCAAGCAGACGGGGCGGGCCAAGGGCAACCCGGAGCCGCAGCTCCTGGCCAGGGGGTTCGGGGCCGGCGTGGCGGTCGCGGCCTTCGGCGGGATCGTGCTGGCGGCGGTGCCGTTCGCCGGGCTCCTGCTCGCCCTCGCCCATGGCTTCGTGGTCGGGGCGGCCGTGCGCTGGGCGGCCCGGCGCCGCACCCACCCCTGGCTCGGGCTGGCCGCGGCGGCCGCGGTCATGGTCGGCCTCGGCGGCCTGGCCCTGCTGCTCGGCGCCAACCCGTTCGCCGGCCGGCTCCTGCTCGCCTACCTGCTCAGCGGCGGGGTTGCGTTCGCCCGGGCCAGCGGCGCCTGGTAGCACGGGCGGGCTCCTCCAGCGACCCGGTTCCGAGGGTCGGGGCGTCCTGCAAGGACCCGGTTCTGGGTTCGGGCGTCCTTCAGCGACCCAGTGCCGGGTCCGGGCCCCCGGTGGGGGAGCGTAGCGGACCACGGGAACGGGTGCGCCGGGTTGTCCACAGCCCTGCGGGAACGGTGCGCCGGGTTGTCCACAGCCCCTCCGGGAACGGGTACGCCGGGTTGTCCACAGCCCCGCGCGAGCATAGTCCGTGGCGCGAACCAGAGCGCCCGCGTGGAGCAGAACCCCCGCCCCGATGCAGGGCCCCAGCGCGAACGAGGTCCTACCGGACCCGTTCGGTGGCCACGGGTGGGGCGGAGCAGTCGTTGCGGGGGAACACCCAGAGGTCGACCCGGCCGGGCGGGCTGGCGCTGGTGGTGACGAGGATGGTGGCCTCGCGGCCCTGGTAGGTGCCCTCGACGAAGAAGGCGGGGGTGAGGGGCCGGGTGGCGGCATCGGCGACTCCGGTGGCGGCGGGGAGGCAGGACGCGAGCAGGGCCGTGTGGGCCTGGGGAGCCAGGGTGCTCGAACGGGCGGCCTCCTGCTGCCCGAACTCCCGCGACAGGCTGCCGCTGGGGGGTGCGGCCTGGTCGGCGGGGGGGCCGCCGCCGGCGGCGTCGAGGGCTGTCTTGGCGCGGCGGTCGGCGGTGAGCGTGGCCTGGACCTTCGCCGCCGTGACCCCGCCCGGGATCCGGATGACGGGGAGCGGGGCGGCCCCGCCGCCGCCCTCCGTGGCGGCCTCCTGGGAGGCCGTGCCGGCGGCGTCACGGTCGGCGGAGGTCATCGTGCCGGACTGGTCGAGGACTGGGACGACCAGGGCGGCGAGGAGCAGGGCGGCGGCCGCCCCCCAGGCGACGGGCCGGCGGTACCAGGGGGTCGGGCGGAGGACCTCCGGGGAGGCCTCCGGACGCCGGGACGCGGGAAGGTCGGCGGCGGCCTGGGCCGCCTCGGCCTCGACGGCCGCGGCCACGCGGTCGTGCAGGCCGGCCGGGAGGATCGGCTCCTCGAGCAGGGCCAGGCCGCTCCTGGCCCGCGCGACCGACGCGACCACCTCGGCGCAGGACGGGCAGCCGGCCAGGTGGGCCTCGACCTCGAGCCGCCGGCGGCGTTCGCCGTCGCCGGCCTGGAAGGCGGCGAGCTGCTCGCGGTCGGGGTGGTCGGGACGGTCGGGCACGGTGGGCTACCCCTGCTGCTCGGGGTTGGGGCGGCTGGGACGGTCGGGCACGGTCGGCTACCCCTGCCGCTCGTGGTCGTGGGAGTCGGGCAGGCGGGGCTGGCCCTGCCGCTGGTGGTCGTGGAGGTTGGGCACGCTGGAGCTGCTCCTGGTCGGGTCGGGCCCTGTAGGTTCGGACGCTGGCGGGGCGGTCCCGGTTCCCTGGGGGCCGGGTACGGGGAGTGGTGGGTGGCCAGGATCGGTGTCCGGTGGGGCGCCGAGGCATTCGGCGAGGGCGAGGCGGCCGCGGAACACGCGGCTCTTCACGGTGCCTACCGGGACCTCGAGGATCTGGGCGGCGTCGGAGTAGGGAACCCGGTACAGGTCGCAGAGGACGACCGCGACCCGGAACTCCTCGGGGACCTGGGTGAGGGCGGTCTGGACGGCCACGGCGGAGGCGACCACCTCGCCGAGCTCGCTCCCCGGGGCGACGGCCAGGCCCGCGGCCTCCGGGTCGAGGGTGGCCAGCCGGGCCCGGCCCCGGCGGCGGGCCTGGTCAGTGGCGGCGTTCACGGCGATCCGGTAGAGCCAGGTCGAGAAGGCGGCCGCCTTGCGGAAGCTGGCCGCCTTGCGCAGGGCGGCCAGGAAGGCCTCCTGGGTGGCGTCCTCGGCGTCCTCGCGGTTGCCGAGGATCCGCAGGCAGAGCCCGTAGATGCGCCGCTCGTGGCGCGCGACCAGCGCGCCGAAGGCCCGGGGGTCGCCTCGCAGGTGGGCGGCGAGCAGGGCCTCATCGCTCGGGTCGGTCACGATCTCAGGATGGCTTCAGCGATCCCGATGCGGTACCCGGACCCATCCGGCGGCAGCTTGGTGAACCAGACGAGGTAGTGCCGGTGCGGCTCGCCGGAGAGCTTCACCGTGAGCTGGTCGGCCGCGTCCTTGCGGCTGCTGACAGGCCGCCAGCCGCCGCCGTCGATGGCGCCGGGGAGGACGTCGTCGGCGGTGGAGTAGACGGTGAAGTCGGAGCCGGCCGCGGTCAGGTCAAGCTGGAGCTGGCGGGCCTTCCTGGGCGTGTCCAGGCTGAGCACGAACCCCACCCCGGCCTTGAGGTCGCCCAGGGCGGCGGACTTGTAGCGGTCGGTCTCCCAGGTGGTGGCCGGGTTCCGGTCGATCGCGTTGCGTACCTCGTTGTCGTGCTCGCCGCCGTCGCCCAGGGGGTCGTAGGCGGCCGGGGTCACGCCCCGGATGGGGGTGGTCGCGGCGGTGGTCGTCTGGCTCCCGCGCGGTCTCGCGGGCGGATCCTCGCCGAACAGGCCGCTGAGGTCGTCCTTGGCCAGGGTGAGGCCGACCGCGACCAGGACGGCGGCCAGGGCGACCAGGGCGAGGACCCAGCCGAGGAGCCGGCCCTCGTGGCGCAGGAAGCCGCGGGCGGGGGTGACCTCGGGGCCGGTCGGGGCCTGGGGGACCGGGAGGAAGTCGCTCGGCGGGACGCTGTCGGCGCCCGCGGCCGACCGGGACAGGGCCGCGGCCATCGCCTGGACGGTCTGGAAGCGGTCGGCGGGGTCGGGGGCCATCGCCTGGCGGACGATCGTGTCCAGGTCGCGCGAGACGCCGGCCCGCAGGGCCCGGGGCGGGATCGTGGTGGAGGGGTCGGCACCGGGAGGCCGGCCGGTCAGCATCTCGTAGAGGCAGGCCCCGAGCCCGAACACGTCGGCCCGGCCGTCGGCGTCGTCGCCGCTCACCACCTCGGGGGCCAGGTAGCCGTCGGCCCCGAGGACCTCCCCGGTGCGGCCGGGGTCCTCCTCGGTCGCTGCCCGCGCGATCGAGAAGTCGGCCACCTTCACGGTGCCGTCGTCGGCGAGCAGGATGTTGCCCGGCTTGAGGCTGCCGTGGCAGACCCCGGCCTGATGGGCGTAGTCGAGGGCGGCCGCGACCTCCATCGACAGCCTGGCCGCCCGCGACGGCGGCAGCGGGCCGTGGCGGCCGAGCGCATCGCGCAGGGTCGGCCCGTTGACCAGCTCCATCACGATGTAGGCGACGTCGCCCTGCTCGCCGGTGTCGTAGAGGGCGACGATGTTGGGGTGGGTCAGGCGGGCGGCGTTCACCGCCTCCTCGTGGAAGCGGGCCCGGAAGCTGGGGTCGGCGGCCAGCTCGGGGTGGAGCACCTTGACGACCACGTCCCGTCCGAGGACACGGTCGTGCCCGCGCCAGACGCTTGTCATGCCGCCCGCTGCGACCTGCTCGCTGAGCTCGTACCGCTCGGCGAGCAGTCGGGGCAGACCGGAGCCGACCTGCGACATGCTCATATTACGAAGAGCGGGGCGTTGGACCCCGGGGATCGCGACCCCCGAAGTCTAACAAGAAGGATCCTTTCCGACCGCTCGGAACGGTCACCCGGTCGGCCGGACGGCGCCGATGTACATGCCGACATGGTGGATGGGGCGGGGCCGGACGCGCCCCCAGCCGGCCTGGCGGCGAGCGCCTCGACCTCCCGGCGCAGGCGATCGACCCGGTCGAGGGCGGCACGGTCGGCCCCCCGACCACCTGCTCCTGGTACTTGGTGGTCACCAGCGCCTGGTGGACGCTGTCGGCGGCGAGGAGCTGGCCGGGGGTCGAGGCGGCGGGCGGGGACCCTCACGGCGTGTCCGCCGCAGACAGATGGCGGCGCCATTCCGTTGCGGCCCCGCCCGAGGTCGTCCGGGACTGCCGGGAAGATTCGTCAGGAAGCGTTGGACCGTGTCCCCCGGACCCCCCGGGCCCTCCGGCCCCGGCGGCGGACGATGTCGAGCAGGAGGCTGATCTCCTCGACCCGGAGCAGGCGGGCCGCCAGCAGGTAGATCCCGGCGCCGATGGCCACCCCGGCGCCCACGGTGGCCAGGTCGCGCAGGAACCCGGGGTCGATGAGGGCCCCCACGGCCCGCCCGACCAGGACGGTCGCCCCGAACATGATCAGCCCGGCGACGAGCATGCGGCCGACGGCGGCGAGGATGCTCCGTCCCCCGAGCCCGCCGATCCGCCGGGACAGCGACCACAGCAGCAGCGCCGACCCGACGAGGTAGTGGATGGCGTGCCCGAGGGCCAGCCCGGGAATCTTCCAGCGCTCGGGCAGCACGTTGAACAGGACCAGGTTGACGACGGCGTTGGTGCTGACGGCCACCAGGTTGACCAGGAAGGTGGTGCGGGTGTCCTGGAGCGCGTAGAACGCCCGCAGGACCAGCTGGAAGGTGGAGAACGGCACCAGCCCGAGCACGAACACCATCAGGACCGGGATCAGCAGCGAGGTGCTCTCCTCCGTCACGACGCCGTGCTCCAGCAGCAGCCGCACGATCGGCCCGGCCAGGGCCAGGTAGCCGAGGGCCGCCGGCAGCAGGACGGCCGCGGTCAGCCGGATGCCCCGGGCCAGGGTGGCCCGGAACGAGTCCCAGTCCCGGGCCACGGCCTGCTCGCTCAGGGGCGGCAGCAGGGCGGTCATGACCGAGACGGCGAACACGCCGTGGGGGAGCTGGAAGAAGATGAAGGCGGTCGAGTAGGCGGTGTAGCCGCCCTGGACGCCGTAGGCCAGGATCGGGACCAGCAGGTAGCCGAGCTGGTTGGTGACCACGTAGCCGACGGTGAAGGCGGACAGGGTGGCCATCTTGCGGATGGCCCGGTCGCGCCAGTTCCAGACGAAGTGGAAGCGGAAGCCGATCCGGCGCAGGAACGGCCACTGGACCAGGGTCATGGCCGCCACCCCGGCGGTGGTGCCGAGGCCGAGCAGCAGCTTCTGGCCGGTCGTGACCTCGCCCACCTGGGGCACCTGCTGGCCGACGAGGGCGTGGAAGGTGAGGCCGACGGCGATCACGACCAGGTTGTTCAGGATCGGGGCGAACATCGGCACCCCGAAGCGGCGGTGGGCGTTGAGCAGGCCGGTCATCACGGCCCCGACTCCGTAGAAGACGATCTGGGGCATGAACATGGCCAGCAGCTGGCCGCCGACCTCGATCGCCTGGGCCCGCTCGGCCGGGCTGCCGGAGTGGACGTACAGCCGGATGATCCAGGGGGCGGCCACCATGGTGACCGCGGCCAGCAGCCCGAGGCCGGCGATGGCGATGGTCATGGTGGCGCGGGCCACATGCCAGGCCTGCCGCTGGCCGCGGGTGTTGCGGACCTCCACGAACACGGGCACGAAGATGGAGGAGAGGATCCCGCCGAGGACCAGCTCGTAGATGATGTTCGGGGTGGTGTTGGCGACGTTGTAGACGTCGGCCAGGCGGCTCTCGCCGACGCCAAGGGTCGCGACCAGCACCGTGACCCGCAGCAGGCCGGTGATCCTCGACAGCAGCGTGCCCGTCGCCATCAGGGCGGTCGAGCGGACCAGGCTGGGCTCGGGCTGGCGGGTCCCGCCGGAGGTCCCGCCAGGGGAGGTCCCGCCGGGGGTGTCCGCGCTCGTCTGCTCGGTACTCAACTGCCGTTCCCGGCCCGGCGGCGGCGACCGACGCCCCACCACACCAGCAGCAGCCCGGCCGCGCCGCCGGTCAGGGCGAGGGCGACCCGGTTGAGGGCGGTGGACGTCAGCCGGACCTCGCCACCGGCGATCTCGACCTCGCCGTCGGGGGTGAGCACGTCGACCTGGATCGGGAAGGTCCCGGTGGCCCGGGTGCCGACCTCGAGGAGCTGGGTGGTGCGGCGCCTCGGCTCGAGCACGAACGGCTCGCTGGCCGCCGGCAGGTCGACCTTGGGCGAGGTCAGGCGGAGCACGACCGTGACCCGCTCGGCGGAGTTGTTGGTCACCGTGATCGGGATCTTGCCCCGCCTGGCGGTCAGGGTCACCGGGGTGGTGCCGACCTCGATCCGGCGGTAGACGCTCCTGATGTTCAGCCGGACGACGCCGACGAAGCCGCGGCCCCGCGTCCGGGGGGCCCCGGCCGGGCGCCAGTCGCTCGACTCGGCCACCAGCAGGTCCCGGTCGAAGCTGTCGGCGCCGGGCCGCTCGTCGTTGCCGACGGCCCGCCGGAAGCTGTCCAGCTCGGAGCGGGTCTGGGCGACCCGGTTGAGGTAGCTGGGGGGCAGGCCGAGCTGCCGGTCGTCGTGGGTCACGGTGGCCAGCCGGCGCTCGCCCTCGCCTGGTCCCTGGGAGACGTCGCCGGCCAGGGTGGCGGCCGGCTGGAGCCGCAGCCAGGGCGCCGCCCCCAGCCTCTGGACCAGGGCCCGGAAGAACGTGCCGCTGGGCCGCCAGTCCTGCGGCGGGGCCAGCAGGATGCCCCGCGGGTCGCTCGAGTTGGGACGCTCCAGCCAGGTCACCGCCGTCTCGGCCAGGACGCGCTGGGCCCACTCGACCGGGGCGCTGCCCGCCCGCGGGTCGGCCAGCGCCGCCGACAGCACGGCGTCGCCGACCAGGGCCCGTTGCCCGCCCGGCCCGGCGCCCAGGTCGACGGTGGCGTTCGGCGTGACCGCGGTCGGGGGCGCCGGCAGATGCCGCGGGTCGAGCACGACCACGTCGCTGCCGGTCTGCTCGATGGTCCGGAGCAGGGCGCCGTCGACCGCGCCGTCGACCGGCCAGGCCAGCGACTCCTCCGGGGCCGTCCCCAGGCCGTTCTCGACCTCGCTCCGGCCGACCCCGACGGCGACCTTGGCCCGGTCGCCGCCCCCGGCCGCGACCAGGGCCGGGAGGTCGGCGTTGCCGTAGGCGAAGGCCGCCGGCGGTTGGTTCCTGGCCGCCTGGTTCCTGGCCGCCGCCTTGAGCCGCTGAAGGAACCGGTCGGCGTGCCCGGAGCGCGGGTCGCCCGCCGGCACGGGCGTCCGCTGCCCCTCCTGGCGCAGGCGCCAGCCGCCGACCATGGCGGTCGCGTCCTCGACCAGCATGGCGTCCACCACCATGGTCACCGGCGGGGCGTCCGGCCGGGACAGCTCCTTCGCGACCGCCCCGAGCGACCCGCCGGGGGCGAGCAGGTCGGCCAGCTTGTCGTCGATGAAGTCGCCGGCCGGGTTGCGGTGGGTGGGCTCGCGCACGGGCACCAGCAGGGCGGCCCGGAGGGGCTTTGTGGCCGGGACCGGCAGGTCGACCACGAAGGTGGTCAGCCCGGCCGTGACGCCCCCGGCCCCGACCCGGATGGTCAGCGGGAGGACGACCCCGGCCTGCTGGTCGCCGACCCCCGGGGGCAGGGGGACCTGGCGCGCCTCGAGCTGCAGGCTGGCGCCGGGGGCGACCTCGGCGGCGGGCTGGAACTGGTCGAGCTGCTGGCCGTTCAGGGACCCGGCGGGGGCGGCCAGCAGGTTGGCCAGGTCCGAGCGGGTGTCCACCGGCAGGCCGAGCAGGGCCTGGACCGACTGGACGCGGACGGGCGCCTGGCCCCGGTTGCGGACCGCGACCCGGTAGCTGAGCGGGTCCTCGGGGCTCACGGCCGGCGAGATCTGGGTCAGCACCACCTCGAAGGCAGGGGCCGCGTCCTGGGCCGGGGCGGCCGCGGCCAGGGTGGCCACCAGGGTGGTCGCGACCGCCAGCGCGGCCAGCGCGCGGGTGACGGTCCGCGTGCCCGTCACGACCCGCCCGCGCCCTGCCCGGCGAGCACCGCCGGAATCAGGTCGAGCAGCCGGCGCTCGTTGGCGAAGGACATCTGCCTCCTGGCCTGCTCGGGCTCGAACCAGGCGGCGTCCTCCATCTCGTGGTCGTGGTCGGCGAAGTCCCCGCCAACGGCGCGCATGAGGAAGTAGTGGACGAACTTGTGGTACCGGGTCCGCTCGGGCGCCCACACGAACCAGTAGTCGATGGTGTCGAGGGGGCCGACCAGCTCCGGGACCAGCCCGGTCTCCTCCCGGACCTCGCGCAGGGCGGTCGCCTCGACCGACTCGCCCTCCTCCTGGGCGCCCTTGGGCAGGGTCCACTGGAGGGTGCCCCGGACCGAGCGGTGCGCGACCAGCGCCACCGGCGCGCCGGGGCGGAGCTCGGCCAGCACCACCCCGCCGGCCGAGACGGCACGGGCGGTCCGCACGGTCAGTCCGCCTGCCTGGTGATCCGGGCGACCACGGCGCTGGTCGCCTTGACCAGGTCGGCGCCCCGCACCTTGAGGATCACCCCGGGCTCGCCGGCGGCCGCGTAGACGACGTCCTGGCTGGCCACCCGCTCGTCGACCACCAGGGTGGCCGGGCACTCCAGGGCGACCGGCGGGACGAACGGCAGCAGGTACCCGGTCAGGCCGGGGGCCCGGTCGGGCGGGACGGGGTCGAGCTCGCGGCCGAGCAGCTCGGCCACGCTGGAGGTGTCGACCTCGGCGTCGGCCGGGGCGAGCACGACCACGCACCCGTCCTCGTCGGCCAGCAGCGTGGGCCGGCCGACGGCCTGGGGCGGCAGGCCGAGGACGCCCGGCGCGGACGACAGGTCGCGGAGCGGTCCCGGGAGCTGGGAGAGCTCGTGCACGACGTCGTCCGCGAGCAGGTGGTTGTGGACGTCGATGCTGGATCGCACGGGGTCTCCAGAAATGCGAGCGCGGCGGCCGAGCGGACCCGAGTATAGCGGGAGGCCGGAGCTTCAGCCCCGGCCTCGGTCGACACCCCCAACGACGTGAGGGCTTCCAGTCAGCGCGATCCGCCCTTGCGGCCGATCTTCTGGTAGAACTCGATCCCGTAGCGCTGCTTGGTGGTTTCGCCGCCCTTCTTCCCGCCCATCCGGCCGATCTTCCCGAAGAAGTCGTCGCCGTAGCGTTTCTTGGTGGTCTGGCCGCCCTTACGTCCGGCCTCGGCCCTGCTCATCTTCTTGGTCTCCGGCATCCGACCACCTCCTCCCCAGAGCGGTTGCCCTGGTTGTTGGTGCGTAAACCACTTGAACTGGTCCGCCATGGACGCGCGTATCCTGCGGGACATGCCAGAGCTCTCCCCGGCCCAGCGCGAGGCGCTGGGCGCGCTGCTGAACGCGGCCCCGTTCGCCGGCGTCGTCCGCGACCTCGGGCGGCGCTTCGCCGAGGGCGGGCACGAGCTGTACCTGGTCGGCGGCACGGTCCGCGACGCCCTGCTCGACCGGGCCTCGCCGGACGTCGACCTGACCACCGACGCCACGCCCGACCAGATCCTGGCCGTCGTCAGGGCCCGCAACTGGGGCGACGGGGTGTGGCTGCAGGGGGTGCGCTACGGCACCGTCGGGGTCCGCAAGGGCGACTTCCGGCTGGAGATCACCACCTTCCGCTCCGACACCTACCGCGAGGACTCGCGCAAGCCCGAGGTCACCTTCGGCCGGTCCATCGACGAGGACCTGGCCCGGCGCGACTTCACCGTCAACGCCATGGCCATGAAGCTGCCCGACGGCCCGTTCGTCGACCCCCATGGCGGGCTGGGCGACCTGGCCGCCAAGCGCCTGCGCACCCCGTCCAGCCCGGCGGTGTCGTTCGAGGACGACCCGCTGCGGATGCTGCGGGCGGCCCGTTTCGCCTCCCAGCTCGAGCTCGTCCCCACTCCCGAGACCCTGGCCGCCATCACCGAGCGCCGCGCCCGCCTGCAGATCGTCTCCCGCGAGCGCATCCGCGACGAGCTGAGCAAGCTGCTGCTGGGCCGGGCCCCGGCCAAGGGCCTGTGGCTGGCCGTCAACACCGGCCTGGCCGGCGAGTTCCTGCCCGAGCTGCCCGCCCTGGCCCTGGAGCAGGACCCGGTCCACCGGCACAAGGACGTGCTGCGGCACACCATCGCGGTGGTCGAGCGGGCGACCGCCTTCGACGCCGACGAGCCCGACCTGACCCTGCGCATGGCCGCCCTGCTCCACGACATCGGCAAGCCCAAGACCCGCCGGGTCGGCCCGGAGGGCGTGACCTTCCACCTCCACGAGGTGGTCGGGGCCAAGATGGCCGAGAAGCGGCTGACCGAGCTGCGCTACCCGGCGGAGTTCATCGCCGACGTGCGCGAGCTGGTCCTGCTCCACCTGCGGTTCCACACCTACCGGCTGGGCTGGACCGACTCGGCGGTGCGGCGCTACGTGCGCGACGCCGGGCCGCTGCTGGACCGGCTCAACTTTCTGGTCCGCTCCGACTGCACCACCCGCAACGTGTTCAGGGCGCGGCAGCTGGCCGGCTACTCCGACGAGCTCGAGGAGCGGATCGCCCGCCTCGAGGCCGAGGAGGAGCTGGCCAGCATCCGGCCGCCGCTGGACGGCCGCCAGGTGATGGAGCTGCTCGGCATCCCGCCCGGCCCCCTGGTCGGCAAGGCCCTGTCCAACCTGCTGGAGCTGCGCCTCGACCACGGCCCCATGTCCGAGGAGGAGGCCACCGAGGCCCTCCTGGCCTGGGCCCGCGACCAGGGTCTGGAGCCGCCGCCGGCCGGCTAGAGCCGGACGACCACACCCTCGTCGGGACCCAGGCGCAGGGGCCGCAGGCCGGTCGGCTCGCCGGTGGGGCGGGCCGGGTCGGTGGAGAGCTCCAGGCGGCCCTCCTCGGGGCCGTCGACCTGGTAGTCCTGGGGCTGGCCGGTGAAGTTGAGGGCGACCAGCAGGCGCTCGTCGCCGGCCGTGCGCAGGTAGGCGAAGCAGCCGCCGGGGGCGTCGGCCAGGGAGCGGTAGTCGCCCCCATGGAGGGCGGCCGAGCCCTTGCGGAACCAGATCAGGCGCCGGAACAGGGTCAGCATGGACGCCGGGTCGTCGCGCTGGGCGGCCACGTTGACCGTGGCCGCACTCGGACCGACGGGCAGCCACGGGTCCCCGCCGAAGCCGGCGTCGGGGGAGCCGTCCCACTGGACGGGGGTGCGCTGGGGGTCGCGGCCGTCGACGTCGACCACCCGGTCGGGCGGGACCTCGCCGTCGGCCTGGCCGATCTCGTCGCCCATGTAGACGAACGGGGTGCCGCGCAGGGTGAGCAGGAGCATGGCCGCCACCCGGGCCCGCGCCTGCCCGTTGCCGCCCTCGTCGTAGCGGCTGGCGATCCGGGAGACGTCGTGGTTGCTGAGCATCCAGGCCGGCCAGGCATCGGGCGGCAGCAGCGTGTTGAACTCCTCGACCACCGACCGGAAGGCCTCGGCCTTCCACGGCTGGCTCTGGAACACGAAGTTGTGGACCAGGTGGAACTCGTCCTTGCCGGAGCCGTAGTAGCGGGCCAGGCGCTCCAGGTCGAGCAGGTAGACCTCGCCCACGGCCATGCGGTCGTGGTAGGCGTCCAGGGACCGCCGGAAGCGGCGCAGGATCTCGTGGACCTCGGGCCAGTCCTCGTCCCGGCGGGGGACCGCCTTCAGCTTGGCCCGCCGGCGGTCCCGTGCCTCCTGGCTCTCGCCCAGGTCCTCGTCGTCCAGCTCGACCAGCGGATTGTCGAGCAGCTCGGGGTCGTGGGCCATCTTGTGGGCGACGTCGACCCGGAAGCCGTCGACGCCCCGGTCCAGCCAGAAGCGCATGACCCCGTCGATGGCCTCCCGGACCTCCGGGTTCCACCAGTTCAGGTCGGGCTGCTGGGGCATGAACGAGTGCAGGTACCACTGGCCGGTGCGCTCGTCGAAGGTCCAGGCCTTCCCCGCCCGCGGGAACGAGCTCATCCAGTTGTTGGGCGGCGAGCCGTCCGGCCGGG
>DASUPQ010000621.1 GCA_036280995.1 Actinomycetota bacterium
GGGCCATGGACCGCTGGCTCTCGGAGATGGCCACGAACCAGTGCTGGCGCGCCACCCGGCTGTAGAGCATGTGCGCCTGCTCGGTGAAGGGCCCGTGCAGGGTGTGGATGGTCGGGCAGTTGCTGAGGGCGCCGACGGCCACCCCCACCGGGCCGGTGTGGTCGTGGAGGATGTCGAACTCGTCGCCGTGGTCGTAGACCGAGACGACGTGGCTGGCCTCGTACCACGGGTCGCCGATGGCCTCGGGTGGCGGCGCCTCGTCGAGGGGCGAGACCAGCCGGGCCTTGGTTCCGGACCCCGGGGCGGCGAACAGGGTGACGTCGTGGCCACGGTCGGTCAGCCCGTCGGCCAGCAGCGCGACCACCCACTCGATGCCGCCGTAGCCGCTGGGCGGGATCGTGTACCAGGGCGGAGCGATCAGGGCGATACGCATGACCACGGACTTCCACGACAATCGCGCAGCAAACGAGGGATCGGGGCAGGGCTGACCGACCCCCCGGTCCTGCCAGGCCCCGCGACGGTGGCTACGCCGAGCGGGTGCCGGGGCTCTGGTCCCCGTCGGTGGTCGGCCGCTCGGACAGGCTGTCGACCAGCGCCCGGATCTCGCTGTCCGGGTACCGGCGGTGCCCGCCAAGGGTGCGGACGAAGGGCAGCTTGCCCTCCTTGGCCCAACGGGAGACGGTCTTCGGAGACACCTGCAGCAGGGCCGCCGCCTGCGACGCGGTCAGGTGCTTGGGCTCACTGGGTTTGGGCTGGCGCATTGGACTCCCTCATACGGTCATGGTCCGGACCGGACCTGCTGTCGCTCATGGTGTGTCGAGCCGGCAGCGGCGAAGCTCCTGCGCATCCGGTAGTTCTGTACTCGGCATGCTCGGCTGGAGCCTGCTGGACCTTGATGACCACCATTAGCCCCTCCCTCCGGTACACCGCCGCGTACCTTCTGGGCTCCGCGACGACTTAGGGGCTATTGCGTTCCCAAGGGCACCATAAGTTACCAAGGGAAGTTCAGCAACCCTTGTGGTACGCGGTATGCTCATCGCATGTCTCACATTCCGGGACAGGCCCACCAGCGGCCGGCGGACGTGTACAGCGCCCGCTGTCCGTCCCGGGCCGCCCTCACCCTGATCGCCGACAAGTGGGCCGTGCTGGTCGCCGGCTGCCTGGTCGACGGGCCCAAGCGCCACTCCTGGCTGCGCCACCAGATCGGCGGCATCTCCGGCAAGATGCTCACCCGGACCCTGCGCGAGCTGGAGCGGGCCGGCCTGGTCGAGCGGCGCATCTTCCCCGAGGTGCCGCCCCGGGTCGAGTACTCGCTGTCGCCCCTGGGCTTCAGCCTGCGTGAGCCGGTGGCGGCCCTGACCGACTGGGCCAAGGCGAACGGCGGGCTCGTGGTGGAGGCGCGCACGCGCAACGGGATACCTCTTGAACGATCCACCCAAGCGCACCCTTAGGGGTGGCGGCGGCCGTCCTTGACCATCCGCACGGCCTG
The DNA here is from genome assembly GCA_036280995.1 of Actinomycetota bacterium. Classification (NCBI taxonomy): domain Bacteria; kingdom Bacillati; phylum Actinomycetota; species Actinomycetota bacterium. The sequence continues at coordinate 1,490 of DASUPQ010000621.1, forward strand.
CTCGACCCGGCGGCGGCGGGTCGTCTCCCGCTTGGCCTCGGCCACCCACTCGGCGTACTCGCGCTGGTGGGTGTAGGAGAGGCCGTCGAAGGCGGCCTTGGCCCCGGGGTCGGCGGCCAGGGCGCCGGCCAGGTCGGCCGGAGGGTCGACGGTGCGGGGCTCGTCGTCGGGCTCCAGCTCGATCACGACGGCGTCGCCGGCCGCGACCCCGGCGGCGTCCCGCAGGGCCCGGTTGACGGGCAGGTAGTAGCGGCCGCCGTAGACGGCCACGGTGCTGCGGAACGGCTGGCCGTTGATGGTGCCCCTGACCGGGGCCCGGGCCTTGCCGAAGACGGCCGGCACGTCCAGCGGGACCTGGATGAACACGCCGCTGCCCTCGGCCTCCAGCTCGGTCTCGAAACGGTGGGTCGCCATGGCGAGATCGTAAACCTTCGCAACCTCCCCGACGCGGCAGGATCCGTGTTGTACCCTTCCGCCAGCTCACAACGCCTATCCACAGGTGGTGCACATGCGGCGAGTCGCCGTCGCCAACCAGAAAGGCGGCGTTGGGAAGACGACGACGGTGGTCAACCTCGGCGCCGCCCTGGCCGAGCAGGGCCGGCGCGTGCTCGTGATCGACCTGGACCCGCAGGCCAACGCGAGCACCTGGCTTGGCACCGTCGACGCCCGCGCCCTCTACGAGGTGTTCGAGAACGGGGCCCCGCTCGAGAAGGCGGTCCGCGGCACCGGCGTCGACAACCTCGACCTGGTGCCGTCGTCGTCCTGGATGACGAGGGCCGAGCGCAACGCCACCACCCAGGCCGGGGCCGAGATGATCCTGCGCCAGGCGGTGGACGAGCTTCCCCCCGACGGCTGGGACTACATCCTGATGGACTGCCCGCCGGCGCTCGGGCTCCTCTGCTACTCCGCCCTGGCCGCCTGCGACGAGGTCCTCATCCCCGTCCAGACCCGGGTCATGCCGCTGGCCGGCCTGGTCGCGCTCAACCAGACGATCGACACCGTCAAGCTCCGGCTCAACCGCCGCCTGCGGCTGTCGGCGGTGCTGCCCTCGCAGGTCGACAAGCGCACGGCCCTGTCCAGGGAGATCGTGGAGAGCCTGCGCGAGCGGTTCGGGGACGTGGTCATGCAGACCATGATCCGCGAGAGCGTGCGGGTCGCCGAGGCCCCAGGGCACCGCCTCCCGGTCACCATCTACGCCCCTGACAGCTCCGTGGCGGACGACTACCGGACCGCCGCGGCAGAGTTCGACGCGAGGAGTGCCGCGGATGGCCAGACCCAAGCGGATGGGCGCCTACAACGCGCTCGATGACCTGCTACCCGGTCCGGCTTGGGACACCTCCGGAGACGAGGCGCCGGCCTGGGGCCACGACCTGGGCGAGCCGGCGCCTCGGCCGCGGCGGGCGCGGCTGGAGCCGGTTCCCGACCCGCCGGGGCCGGTTCGGCGTCGCGCCCGCGACCGCCGGGCCGGGCCCAACGCCCTCGACGACCTGCTGCCCGGGCCGCACGGGGTCGCCGGGCTGGACGACCTGCTGCCCGGGCCTCCGGCGCCGGTGGGCCGGCGGGCCGCGGCGGCGCGGCCCCGCGCCGGCGGCCGGCACCTGGAGGTCTGGAACCCGCTCGACGGGCCGCCGCCGGCCGAGGAGCTTCCGGCGCCGGCCCCGACCCCACCGGCCAAGACCCGGGTCAGCTTCCGGCTCCCCGCCGACCTGGTCGAGACGGCCCGGGACGCCGTCGCCCACCTGGCCGGGACGGCCGACCGGACCACCCTGACCGCCCTCGCCGAGCGCGCCCTCCGGGTCGAGCTGGCCCGCCTCAGCATCACCCACAACCAGGGCCAGCCGTTCCCGTCCCGGGACTCCTGACGCCACGGCCTCGGCGGCCCCGGTTACCCGGTCGTTAGGCCGGGTTGCGATGGTTCGGGCGATGCCCGGCCGCTCCGCTCTCCCGTTCGCCACCCTGCTGGCCGGCGTCGTCCTGCTCGCCTCGGCCTGCTCCCTCCCCGACCTGGCCGGTGCGGGCGCCGGGCGGCCCGGTCGCGACGGCCGGGCCGGCCGGCCGGCCCCGGCGCCGCGGGCCACGCCGCGCCCGCCCAGGCCGACCTGGGCGACCGGCGGCCCCGTGCGGGTGGTGATGAACGACCGCTTCCGCTACCGGCCCGCCGCCATCATCGTCCGGGCCGGCCGCCGGGTCACCTTCGTCGTCTCCAACGTCGGCAGGCTCCCCCATGAGTTCATCCTCGGTGACCGCACCACCCAGCTCGCCCACGAACGCCGCATGCAGGCCCCGCCCGGGGGCCACGTCCACGCCCACGGCCCCACCGCCGGCGCCCTCACCGTCCCGCCGGGAGCGACCCGCCGCATCAGCTGGACCTTCGACGAGCCCGGCATGGTCATCTACGGCTGCCACGTCCTGGGCCACTGGGCCGCCGGCATGAAGGGCACCATCACGGTCGTCGCCCCCGACCGCCCGGTCCCCCGCTGAGCCCTCCCTACAGGTACTGGCCCGAGGGGTCGGGGCCGGGGCGGCCGGGGATGGCGCGGCGGCGCATCTCCTCGAGCTGGTTGCGGGCGGTCATCTGCTGGGCGAACAGGGTCGCCTGGATGCCGTGGAAGAGGCCCTCGAGCCAGCCGACGAGCTGGGCCTGGGCAACCCGGAGCTCGGCCTCGCTGGGGGTCTCATCGCCGATGAACGGACGGGCGACCCGGCTCAGCTCCTGAGCCAGATCGGGCGAGAGGCTGTCGGACAGCTCGTGCACGGAGATGTCGTAGATCTCGCGCATCCGGTCCCGGCCGGCCTCGTCCAGCGGGGCGTGCCGGACCTCCTCCAGGAGCTGCCGGACCATGGCGCCGATGCGCATCACCTTGGCCGGGCTGGGGATCGACTCGGTCGGCTGCTGCTGCTCTGGCTCGCCCGTCACCACCACGCCAGGGACGGGGGCCTGGGACTGCTGTGGCTGCTCGGTCATGCCGGCATCTTCGCGCAGCCCGGCGCCGGTCGCCACTTGTCCCGCCCGCGGCCGGGGAACCGGCCCGGCGTACACCTCCGGGCGGAGGCGGCGGGTCGGCCTCCAGGGTGACGCGGCCAGGGGCGCGGAGCGGTACGGTGCAGCGATGCGCGACCTGGACGCCCGCCGGCGACGGCTGCCGACCGCCGGGCCGTGGGCCCTCGACGGCCTGCTGGCGGTGGTGGCGGCCGGCATCGGCGTGGCCACCCTGGCCACGGTGCTGCCCTTCGACCCCGGATCGCCGAGGGCCTTGGCGGCCTACCTGCTGCTGCTCGCCCACACCCTGCCGATCGCGGTGCGGCGGCGCTGGCCCCTGCCGGTGCTGGCCTGGGGGCTGGTCACGGGGGCGGCGTTCGCCGCGCTCGGTCTCAGCCTGGTCTCGCTGTCGTTCGCGATCCTGGTCTACGTCTACACGGCCGCCGCCCACTGCCCGCGGCGCCGCTCGCTGGCCGGCCTGGCCGCCACCGAGGCGATGCTGCTCCTGGTCTGGCTGGCCAGGCCGCGGTTGATCGGCGACACCGGGACGCTGGTGGTCGACGGCCTGATCGTGGCCGCGGCCTGGTGGCTGGGCGACGGCACCCGCCGGCGCCAGGAGGCGGTCGCGGAGGCCCGGCGGCGGGCCGAGGAGCTGGAGCGGGCCCGCGAGGAGCTGGCCCGGCGGGCGGTCACCGAGGAGCGGCTGCGGATCGCCCGCGAGCTGCACGACGTGGTCGCCCACAGCATGAGCATCATCGCCGTGCAGTCCGGGGTCGGGGTCCACGTGCTCGACAGCCAGCCCGAGGAGGCGCGCAAGGCCCTGGTCGCGGTCGAGGCGACCAGCCGCCAGGCCCTGGTCGAGATGCGGCGGCTGCTCGGCGTGCTGCGCCAGGAACACGAGCCCCGCGGCAGCCTCGCCCCGGCCCCCGGGCTGGCCGAGGTGGAGACCCTGGCCGCCGAGGTGGCCAGGGCCGGGGTGCGGGTCGAGGTCCGGATCGAGGGGACCCCGGCCGAGCTGCCAGCCGGGCTGGACCTGTCGGCCTACCGGATCGTCCAGGAGGCGCTGACCAACGTGCTCAAACATGCCCGCCCGGCTGCGGCCACCGTCCGGGTCGCCTACAAGCCCGGGCAGTTGGTCATCGAGGTCACCGACGACGGCAGGGAGTCGGCCTCTAACGGCATGGAGTCGGCCTCCCGCCGACCAGCAACAGACTCCGACCCGGCCGGCCACCCGCCGGCCGGGTCGGGCATCGCCGGGATGCGCGAGCGGGCCGCTCTCTACGGCGGCACCCTGGAGGCCGGGCCGCTGCCCGGCGGCGGCTTCCGGGTCGCCGCCACCCTGCCGGTGGAGGAGGTGCCCGGGTGATACGGGTCCTGGTGGCGGACGATCAGACGCTGGTCCGGGCCGGATTCCGGGTCCTGGTCGAGTCGGCGCCCGACCTGGAGGTCGTCGGGGAGGCCGGGGACGGGGTGGAGGCGGTCGAGCTGGCCCGCCGGGACCTGCCCGACGTGGTCCTGATGGACATCCGCATGCCGCGCATGGACGGGCTCGAGGCGACCCGGAGGATCGTGGCCCTCGACCAGGCCGCCGCCGTGCGCGTCCTGGTCCTCACCACCTTCGACCTGGACGAGTACGTCTACCAGGCGCTGCGGGCCGGGGCGAGCGGGTTCCTCCTCAAGGACACGCCTCCGGCCGACCTGCTGGCCGCCATCCGGGTGGTCGGCGAGGCGGCCGACGGGCGCGAGGCGGTCGAGCTGGCGCGGCGCCAGCGGCCCGACGTGGTCCTGATGGACATCCGCATGCCGCGGCTCGACGGCCTCCAGGCCACGCGGGAGATCACCTCCGACCCGGGCCTC
>DASUPQ010000622.1 GCA_036280995.1 Actinomycetota bacterium
TGGCTGTGGACCAGTGACCCGGCCGCCGCCACCGCCGACATCGACCGGGTCTGGCAGGCCTTCCTCCGCCGCTTTGACCTCGAACACACCTTCAGGTTCTTCAAGCAGGCCCTCGGGTGGACGACCCCCAAGCTGCGTGACCCCGACGCCGCCGACCGCTGGACCTGGCTGGTCATCGCCGCGCACACCCAACTGCGTCTGGCTCGTGACCTGACCCTCGACCTGCGCCGACCGTGGGAGCGGCCCTGCCAACCCGGGCGGCTGACCCCCGCCCGGGTCCGCCGCGGATTTCGCCGCATCCGACCGAAGATCACCCTCCCGGCCAGCGCTCCGAAACCCAGCCGACCCGGCCCCGGGCGCCCGCCCGGCGTCCCCAACCAGCGCCGCGCTCCCCGCCACGACGTCGGCAAAATCGCCAAACGCGCCCGCACCCCGAAGGCTCATCAACAGACCAGGGGTTAAACGACAAGCTAAGAGCTCCCACCGAAATAAGTCCGGCCATCTCGGGCGTGTCGTGTCCTCCTCACCTGTCCTCACCCGGGGCTGCGGTCACGGTGTAGTTCCAGTCACCGTGAAACTCGTGTCGTTGCAGGTGGAGGGCCTCGAAGGCCTTCATCTCCTTGTCGGTGATCTTGATGCCGCGCGGGTAGGTGTTCGTGTCGAGCTCGGCCTGGATACTCAGCCCGGTCTTGGTGGTGGTCGCCGCGATGGTCTCGACGACCACCTCGTGGGTTTCCAGCGGACGTCCGCGCCAGTTCATGGTGATCGCGGAGAACATCCGGTGCTCGATCCTGTTCCACTTCGAGGTACCCGGCGGAAAGTGCGACACAGTGATCTCCAGCCCGGTCTCGGTGGCCAGCTCCGCCAGCTGGGTCTTCCACAACCGCAGCCGGGAACCGTTGGACCCACCGCCGTCCGCAGTGATCAGCAACCGGTTCGCCCCCGGGTAGTGGGACCGCCCGATCTTGGTCCACCAGCGGCGGATCGACTCGACGGCGAACATTCCGGTATCCGCGTCGGTGCCCACGTTGACCCAGCCGGTGTTGGCGCCCAGGTCATACACCCCGTAGGGCACCGCCTTGCCGGCCTCGCCGATGAAGTCGTAGGTGTTGGTCGGGGTCGGTTCACCCTGGGGCTGGTACTCCCGGCCGCCGTTCGTGTAGGCCCCGATCAGTTCCTTCTTTTTCGTATCGACCGAGATCACCGGCAGGTCCGCGGCGAGAAACGCGCTGACCTGATCGTTGAGGTAGCGGAACTGGGCGTCGCGGTCGGGGTGCTGCTTACCTTCGATCGTCTTGGAGTTGGCTTGCAGGCGGTAACCGTTGTCCTTGAGCAGCCTGGCCACCGTGGTGGGCGCGACCTCATGCCCCCGGGCGGTCAACTCCTCGGCGAGCTTGACCGTCGACTTGGTCGTCCACCGCAGCGGCGACATCGGGTCCCCCCGAGTCTCGGGATCCACCAGAGCGTCCAGCGTCGGCCACAACTGCGGGTCGGTCAGCTCGACCGGCTTGCGCCCGGCGCCGGGCACGCGCACCCGACCGTCGGCCACGATCCCCGCCTCCAACTCCGCGGCACCACGTCCGACCGTGTCCCTCGCCGCGCCGGTCGCGGCAGCGATCAGCTTGATCCCACCGCGTCCCAGCCGGCGCGCACCCGCCCCCAACAGCAGCCTCCGCGCCCGCTCATCCAGCACCGGAGCCACCTCGGCCAACACCCCCGCCAGCCCCGCCGCGAACGACTCCCGGAACCCTGCGATCTCCGCCATAGCACAACTCTAGAGATCAAACACGCCAAAGCAGACGTTATTTACCTGCGAGTCCTAATAACGATGCGGCAACACCATCTCGAGGGTGCCCGCAGCGCTGTCGTCAACGTCCCGCCTTGCAAGGATCTGAGGCGGGGTGATGCGCGTTTCAAACGGTCCGGGCGATGTGGCGGCGGGACTGGGAGGGGAACTCGGCCCCGCCGCCACGAACGCTGAACTCGCACCAGCTCCTCCCAACGTTACCCGACGGTTATGCAATGAAAGGTTGTTTCGGTGCTGCTCGATCCGCTCCGGCGACGCACCGCTGGCGAGC
>DASUPQ010000623.1 GCA_036280995.1 Actinomycetota bacterium
CGGCCCCCACCTCTGGGAACGGCTCGACCCCGGCCACCAGCCCGGCCAGCTCGCGCGGGCTGGCCCCGCCGTAGGGTCCGGTCCGCTCCCGGGCCGACGCCTCCAGGCAGCCGGCGGCCGCCCGCAGGGCGCCGGGCACGCCGTCGCCGAACCACCGGCCTCCCCCGTCCTCGCCGGTCACCGGCGCTCCTCCCGACACGAAGATTTAGGCATGACTAAGTCAACCGCGCATCATGCCGGACCGGCCGGGCGATGTCCAATCCGCGTCGTCGACGCCGCTAGCGGCCCACCCACACCGGGAGCGAGACCGAGTAGCCGATCTCGCCGTCCTCGGCGCTGACCTCGAACGCCTCCAGGGTCCAGGGGTGGGGGGCGGCCGGCGGGGTGAAGCGGAGCGCGCCCGCGAACGGCCCCCGGCCGGGGGCGCCCACGGCCGCGGTGGCGTAGCCCTGGGCCACGACCTGGCCGCGGTCGTCGCGCAGGCGCAGGCTGACCGTGCCCTCGTACACGCTGGCCTCGCCCTTGACGACCAGCCGCTGGCCCGCGACCACGGCCCCGGGGGCCGGCTCGGCCAGGGCGATCGGGGCCAGCGGGAGCTTCCGGTCGCGGGCCAGCGGCCCGCCCACGGCCTTGCCGTCGGCCCTGAGCTGGACCTGCCGCACCGTCGGGAACTGGGTCAGGGTGTGGACCAGGGCCTGGACCGGCCAGCGCGAGAGCCGCGGTCCCGTCCCGGACAGCTCCACGGTGGCCGTCCCGTCCTCGATCTGCACCCCGCGCAGGCGGGTCCCGGCCGGGAAGGGCCGGCGCGAGCCCGGGCAGTACGGGTCGCCGGCGAGCAGCTCGCCGATGGCCGCCCCGGCGACCGCCCTGGTGTAGGGGACCGGGTGCCACTCGGGCGCCAGGTAGCGGCGGCCCTCGAAGGTGCGCAGGTAGTACACGGCCAGGTTGAGCTGGCGGCCGCTGAAGTGGCTGTCGCGCTGCTTGACCTGGGCGGCCCGGGCCCGGGCGGCCGCCGTGGTCGCCGGGGCCTGCCCGTCGCCCGCCGCCCCTCCGGTCGGGGCCGCGCAGCCGGCCAGCGCCCAGAGCATGCCAGAGACCGCCAGACCCGCCATCAGGCGTCGCATCGTCCTGGCCCCCAGCGCCGAACCCCGGGCCACGGCGGCCCGGTCACGTCTACCATCCATGACGCTGGTCGCGAATCGACAACGGAGTGGCCTCAGAGGAGGGAAGCTTGGCGTTCCCGGAGCGGCTCCTGGCCGAGCACGAGGAGCTGATCTACGACCTGCGGCCGCACTGGCTGACCCTGGTCGTGCCCGTGCTGCTCACGGTCGCGGTGGTGGTCGGGGTGGGGGCGGCCTGGGTGGTCATGCCCGCCGGCGACCTGCAGCAGCCGGCCCGCCTGGCCGTCGGCCTGCTCGGGCTGGCCGTGCTCCTGGTCACCGTGGCCGGCCGGGTGCTGCGCTGGGCCACCACCCACTTCGTCCTCACCACCGACCGGCTGATCTTCCGCTCCGGCGTGGTGGCCAAGTTCGGCCGCGAGATCCCCCTGGAGCGGATCAACGACGTCACCTTCTCCCAGTCGCTGTTCGAGCGCCTGGTCGGCGTCGGCGACCTGCTCCTCGAGTCGGCCGGCGAGCAGGGCCAGTCCCGCTTCTCCAACATCCGCGACCCCGAGGCGGTGCAGCTCGAGATCTACCGCCAGATGGAGGCCAACGACCGCCGCCGCGCCGGCTACGCCACCACCCAGCCCCACCCGGCGGTCCCCGCCGACCGCACCCCGACCCCCCCGACCCCCCCGATCCGCACGCGCAGCCCCCTCGACGACCTCGAGCGCCTGGCCGACCTCCGCGACCGCGGCGCCATCACCGAGGAGGAGTTCCAGCGCATGAAGCGCGAGCTCCTGGACCGGATGTAGCCGGGTAGGATCGTGGCGTGACCGAACCAGCGGTGGAGCGGCCCGAGCCGGCGTTGCGGGCGCTGGCCAAGCAGGCCAGGGCCGGTGGGGCCGACCGCTACCACGTCAAGGCCCGCGAGCAGGGCAAGCTGTTCGTGCGGGAGCGGCTGGCCCGGCTGCTCGACGAGGCCGACGGGTTCGTGGAGGACGGGCTGCTGGCCAACGCGCTGGCCGGCGACCTGCCGGCCGACGGGGTGGTCACCGGGGTCGGGGCCGTAGGCGGGCGCACGGTGGCGGTGATGGCCAACGACTCGACCGTCAAGGCGGGGTCGTGGGGTGCCCGGACGGTGGAGAAGATCCTCCGCGTCCAGGAGTACGCGCTGCGCCACGAGGTGCCGATGCTGTGGCTGGTCGACTCGGCCGGGGCCCGGATCACCGACCAGGTGGAGATGTTCCCGGGCCGCCGCGGGGCCGGGAAGATCTTCTACAACCAGGTGCGGCTGTCCGGCCGGGTCCCGCAGATCTGCTGCCTGTTCGGCCCGTCGGCGGCCGGCGGGGCCTACATCCCGGCCTTCTGCGACGTCGTCTTCATGGTCGAGGGCAACGCCTCCATGTACCTGGGCTCGCCCCGCATGGCCGAGATGGTGATCGGCGAGAAGACCACCCTGGAGGAGATGGGCGGGGCGGCCATGCACTGCCGGGTGTCGGGCTGCGGCGACCTGCTCTGCGCCGACGAGGACGAGGCCATCCAGGCCGCCCGCCGCTACCTCGGCTACTTCCCGGGGAGCTGGCGGGGCGACCCGCCGGCCGAGGCTCCGCGGGGGCCGGCCTACCCCGGGCCGGTGGCTCCCCTGGTCCCGACCGACGAGTCGCAGCCGTTCGACGTCTACCCGCTGGTCGCGGCCGTGGTCGACTCCGAGAGCTTCTTCGAGATCAAGCGCGAGTTCGCCGCCGAGGTCGTCTGCGGCCTGGGCCGGATCGAGGGGCGGGCCGTCGGGATCGTCGCCAACCAGCCGATGGTCAAGGGCGGGGTGCTGTTCGTCGACTCGGCCGACAAGGTGGCCCGCTTCGTCTGGCTGTGCGACGCTTTCAACCTGCCGCTTGTCTTCCTGGCCGACGTGCCCGGGTTCATGATCGGGACCGAGGTCGAGCGCCAGGGCATCATCCGCCACGGGGCCAAGCTGATCACCGCCGTCAGCGAGGCCACCGTGCCCAAGATCTGCGTGGTCGTGCGCAAGGCGTACGGGGCCGGGCTGTACGCCATGGCCGGGCCCGGGTTCGAGCCCGACGCCACCCTGGCCCTGCCGACGGCGTCGATCGCCGTGATGGGACCGGAGGCGGCCGTCAACGCCGTCTACTACAACAAGCTGGCCGCCCTCCCCGAGGCCGAGCGGCCGGCCGAGGTCGAGCGGCTCCAGCGCGAGTACCGCGAGGACGTCGACCTGGTCCGCCTGGCCGCCGACCTGGTCGTGGACGCGGTCGTCGACCCCGAGGACCTCCGCGGCCAGCTGGCCCGGCGTCTGGCCGCCGCCGCCGGCAAGGACCGCGAGTTCACCCGCCGGAGGCACGGGGTGCCTCCGGTATGAACGCCCGGCCCTTCCGGTCCGTGCTGGTGGCCAACCGGGGGGAGATCGCCGTGCGGGTGCTGCGGGCCTGCCGGGAACTGGGGCTGACCGGGATCGCCGTCCACTCCGACCCGGACGCCGGGGCCCTGCACGTGCGCGAGGCCGACCGGGCCGTGGCCATCGGCGGCTCGGCGGTGGCCGAGTCCTACCTGGACCAGGACAGGCTGCTGGCCGCCGCCGCCGAGGCGGGGGCCGAGGCCGTCCACCCCGGCTACGGGCTGCTCAGCGAGCACGCCGGCTTCGCCCGGGCCGTGACCGGCGCCGGGCTGGTCTGGGTCGGCCCCCCGCCCGAGGCCATCGCCCAGATGGGCGACAAGCTGGCCGCCCGGCGGGCGGTGCTGGCCGCCGGGGTCGAGCCGGTGCCCGGCACGACCGACCCGGTGACCGACCCGGCCGAGGTGGTCGCCTTCGGCGAGGCCAACGGCTGGCCGGTCGCGGTCAAGGCGGCCGCCGGCGGGGGCGGCCGCGGCATCCGCGTCGTCGCCGGCCCCGGCGACGCCGCCGAGGCCCTGGCCGCCGCCACCCGGGAGGCGCAGGCCGCCTTCGGCGACGGCGCCTGCTACCTGGAGCGCTTCTTCCCCCGGCCCCGCCACGTCGAGGTCCAGGTGCTGGCCGACACCCACGGCGCCATCGTCCAGCTCGGGGAGCGGGACTGCTCGGTCCAGCGCCGCCACCAGAAGCTGGTCGAGGAGGCGCCCTCACCCGGGCTGCCGGCCGAGGTCGGCCAGCGGCTGCGCACCTGGGCGGTGGCGGTGGCCAAGGCCTGCGGCTACGTCGGCGCCGGGACGGTTGAGTTCCTCTGGGACCCGGCCTCGGGCGGCGCCTGGTTCCTGGAGATGAACACCCGCATCCAGGTCGAGCACCCGATCACCGAGCAGGTCACCGGGATCGACATCGTCGCCGCCCAGCTGCGGGTGGCGGCCGGCGAGCCGCTCGGCCTGGCCCAGGACGACGTGGCCGTGCGCGGCCACGCCATCGAGTGCCGGGTCAACGCCGAGGACCCGGCCCGCGGCTTCCTGCCCACCCCGGGCACGATCACCGCCCTGCGCTGGCCGGGCGGCCCCGGCGTCCGGGTCGACGCCGGCTACGAACGCGGCGACGCCGTGCCCCCGTTCTACGACGACCTGCTGGGCAAGCTGGTCGCCTGGGCCCCCGACCGCGACCAGGCGATCGCGCGGATGCGGGCCGCCCTCGACGAGCTGGTGGTGGAGGGCGTCGCCACCACCGTCCCGGCCCTGGCCCGGGTGCTTGACCACGACGACTTCCGGGCGGCCAGGCACTGGACGACCTGGCTGGAGGAGGCGGTCGACCTCGCCGGCGTCGCCCCGGCGGCGGCCCCGGAGGACGGCGCCGACTTCCACGTCACCGCCGGCGGGCGGACCTGGCCGGTGCGGCTGTACCGGCACCGCCCCCGGCCCCCCGGCGGCGGCGCCGGCGGCGGGGGGCTGGTGGCCTCGCCGCTGGCCGGGACCCTGGCCAGGCTGACGGTCACCGCAGGTCAGCGCGTTGCCGAAGGGGAGCTGCTGGCCGTGGTCGAGGCCATGAAGATGGAGACGCCGCTGCTTGCTCCGTTTTCTGGCATTGTGGTCGGGGTAAGATCCGCGGTTGACGGGCCGGTTGCGGCCGGCCAGATCGTGGTCGAGCTGGAGGCCGGAGGACGGCGATAGGGGGTCGTCATCGGGTTGTCGGAAGCGGGGATGTTGGAGGCGCAGGGGTTTCGAGAGTTCAGCGGGCACGCCGACCAGGTCGCGGCGGCCCGTCGCTTCGTTGCCTCCGCGATCCAGGGCGGCGGGCCCGCCCGCGACGTCAGCCGGCTCCTCGTCAGCGAGGCCGCCACCAACGCCGTCCTGCACTCGGCCACCGGTGACGGCGGCAGCTTCTCGGTCGCCTACCTGATCTCCGACCACCTGCTCCGGGTCGAGGTCCACGACGGCGGCGGCCCCAGCGGACCGCGCCGCCGCGTCCACCACCTCGAGTCCATGACCGGCCGCGGCCTGGAGCTGTTCGACGCCCTGTCGGACCGCTGGGGCGTGGACGGCAGCCCGGACGGCAGGACGGTCTGGTTCGAGCTCGACCTGGCGGCCGAGGAAGCCCGCAGCGACGCCAGCCGCTAGAAGTCGGGGGGGCCGGGGGGGCTCAAGCCTAGCCCCCCGGCCAATTGGGCTCGCGCTTCTCGACCCAGGCGGCGATGCCCTCGCGGCGGTCGTCGGAGAGGACGGCCCGCCGCCAGGCCTCGTCCTCGACCTCCATGGCCGCCTCCTGGGCCAGGTCGGCGCCCAGGTCGATGGCCCACTTGGCCATGCGGACGGCGGTCGGGGCGTTGGCCGCGATCTCGGCCGCCAGGGCGGTGGCCGCGGTCAGCACCTCTCCCCGGGCCACGACCCGGTCGACCAGGCCGAGCCGGTGGGCCTCGGGGGCGGGGACGCGGCGGCCGGTGAGGACCAGGTCCTTGGCCACCGACCGGCCAACCCGCCGGACCAGCAGCTGGGTGCCGCCCCCGGCCGGGACCAGGCCGAGGCGGACCTCGGGGAGCCCGAAGGTGGCGTCGTCGTCGGCCACCACCAGGTCGCAGGCCAGGGCCAGCTCGGTGCCGCCGCCGAGGGCGAAGCCGGAAACGGCCGCCACCGTGGGCAGGGGGCAGCGGCGGACGGCGGCGAACCCGCGGCGGAACGCCTCCCGCTGCACGAACCAGCCGTGGTCGTCGAAGCCGGCCCGCTGCTTGAGGTCGGCCCCGACGCAGAAGGCGCGCTTCCCGGCCCCGGTCAGGACCACCGCCCGCACCCCGGGGTCGGTGGCCAGCGGCTCGACGGCCTCGGCCAGCTCGACGGCCAGCTCGGTCGAGATCGCGTTCAGCGCCTCCGGCCGGTCGAGGGTGACGGTGGCCACCCGCCCGGCAACCTCCACCCGGACCAGCGAGGTCATTGATTCACCAGGGGGCGACCTCCTGGGACGCCCACGCCCAGGTGCGGGCGAGCCCGTCGGCCAGGCCGACCCGGGACCGCCAGCCGAGGACCCGGCCGGCCTCGGCCGAGTCGAGCGCGATCCGGGCCAGCTCGCCCGGCCGGGCGGGCGCGAACGCCGGCTCGCCGCCCAGCCCGGACACCTCCCGCAGGGCGCTGTACAGCTCCAGCACCGACGTCTCGACCCCGGTGCCGATGTTGACCCGGGCCCCGGGGGCGTCCGGGTGCTGCCCGCCGGCGACGAAGGCGTCGACCACGTCCTCCACGAACACATAGTCGCGGGTCTGGCGGCCGTCGCCGAAGATGGTCACCGGCTCGCCGGCCAGCAGCCGGTTGCAGAAGATGGCCACCACCCCGGCCTCGCCGTGGGGGTCCTGGCGGGGCCCGTAGACGTTCCCCAGCCGCAGGCTGACCGGCTCCAGCCCGTGCAGGTCGGCAAGTGAGGCCAGGTAGTCCTCGGCCGACCGCTTCGACACCCCGTAGGGGTTCGTCACCCGCGGCGGATAGCGCTCGTCGATCGGCAGGGCCGCCGGGTCGGGCTCGCCGTACACCGTCCCGCCGGAGCTGGCGAACACCAGCCGCCGGCAGCCGGCCTCCAGGGCCGCCTTGGCCAGGGCGATGGTGCCGAGCACGTTGACCCGGGCGTCGTGCAGCGGGTCGGCGACGCTGCGGCGCACGTCGATCTGGGCGGCCAGGTGGTAGACGACCTCGGGCCGCGCTCCGGCGACCACTCCGGCCAGCTCCGGGCCGGCCAGGTCGATCTCGGCCAGCTCGACCCGGCCGGAGGAGCGCGCGCCGTCCAGGTTCTCCAGCCGCCCCGTTGACAGGTCGTCGACGACCGTCACCTGGTGCCCGTCGCCGGCCAGGCGGTCCACCAGCGCCGACCCGATGAAACCGGAACCGCCCGTGACCAGCGTTCGCATCCCAGGGTGCCCTTTCGTCGGGGTCGGTCAAGGCGGTCATCGTAGAGGAAGCTCCGTCTTGTCGTCGGCCAATGGATCGTTCAGGCTCCGTCGGGCAGGCCAGGTGTGAGGAGAAGCACGTGCAGGAGGCGGCCACGCCGGTGACGGCCGGCACCCGGGCGGCCGCGGCGAGCCGCGGCTGGCTGCTCCCGTACCTGCTGATCGCCGTCATCGCGGTGGTCGAGGTGCTCGCCGACAACGTGGTCGTGGGCGGGTTCCTGGTCCTGGCCCCGCTGCTGGCCAGCCGGCTGTCGACCCGGCGAAGCCAGGTCATCGCCGTCGGCGTGGTCACCCTGGCCGCGGCCGCAGCCCTGGGGGTCTTCACCGGGAAGCTGACCAGCGACCAGCTCGCCATCCGCGTGGTCCTGATCACCCTGGCCACCCTGTTCGCGCTGGTCAACTGGGGCGCCTCCCAGCGCGAGCAGTCGGCCCTGGAGCGGGCCGCCGACACCATCCGGATGGCCGGGTCGCTGGCCGCCGGCCTCGAGCCGGAGGAGGCCTACGACCTGCTCGCCCAGTCGGCCCGGACCCTGTACGCGGCCAACGCGGCCGCGGTCTACCGCCGCCAGGGCGAGCAGATGGTGACCGTCGCCCAGGCCCGCGACCCCGACGTGCCGGCGATGCCGATCCGGCTGCCGCGGGCGAGCTTCCCGGCCGCCTTCATGACCGTGACCCGGCGGGTCAGCGCCCGCTCGACCGAGCCGGAGGCTCCGATGCTGGCCGCCCGCGGCCTGGCCAGCCTGCTCTGGCTGCCGCTGCTGGACCGCACCGGTGACCAGCTCGGCACCATCGTGCTCGCCTGGAAGCGCGACCCCAGGCTGTCCGCCCAGGCCCTGGAGGCTTCGGAGGCGTTCGCCGGCCTCGGCGCCCGGGCCATCTCCGGCTCCGAGCGGGTGCGGGCCCAGACCGAGGTGCTGGAACAGGTCCAGGCGCTGCTGCTCACCACCCCGCCGGCCTGGGTCGCCGGGTTCCAGGTCGGGGTCCGCTACCAGTCGGCCAGCGGCCTGGCCCAGATCGGCGGCGACTTCTACGACGTGGTCGAGCTGGACGAGCGCGGGCTGGCCTTCATCCTGGCCGACGCCCGCGGCAAGGGGCTGGAGGCGAGCTCGCTGGCCGCCGTGCTCAAGGGCGCCTTCCGCAGCCTGGCCGGCGAGGGGGCCGGCCCGGCCCGCATCCTCAACCGCCTCGACCGGCTGGTGGCCCGCGAGGGCGGCGACGAGGACTTCGTGACCGCCCTGGCCGGGCGGCTCCACCCCGACGGCCGCATCCTGCTCGCCTCGGCCGGCCACCCGGCCCCGCTGGGCGCCGGTCCCCGGCTGGTCCAGGTGGCGGCGCCGCTCGGCCTCGGCACCCAGGCCAACGAGAGCCAGGGCCACCTGCGTCCCGGCCACCGGCTGGTCTGCTACACCGACGGGCTGGTCGAGGCCCGCAACGCCGCCGGCGAGTTCCTCGACCGGTCGGTGTTCGAGGAGGCGGTCGCCGCCGACTCCCTGGCCGCCGCCCTCGACCGCCTGGTCGAGCTGGTCGACCGGCACGCCGCCGGCCGCCACGACGACGACCTGGCCCTCCTCGGCCTGGAGTACGACCCCCGGGGTGGCGGCGGCGGTTAGCATGGCCGGGCGCCCACAAGGCGCCGACCACGCTGCTCATCCCACAAGGGAGTGACGATGGACGTTGAGCTGGCACCCGAGCAGGAGGAGTTCCGCAAGATCGTCCGGGCGTTCGCCGAGCAGGTGGTGGCCCCCCGGGCGGAGGCGATGGACCGGGCCGGGGCGCTCGACCCGGTGGTGCTCGACCAGATGGCCGGCATGGGCCTGTTCGGGCTGCCGTTCCCCGAGGAGGTCGGCGGCATGGGCGCCGACTACACCACCCTGTGCCTGGCCATCGAGGAGCTGGCCCGGGTCGACTCCTCGGTGGCCATCACCCTGGAGGCCGCCGTCGGCCTCGGGGCCATGCCGATCTGGCGCTACGGCACCGCCGCCCAGCACGACCAGTGGCTGCGGCCGCTGGTCACGGGGGAGAAGCTGGGCGCGTTCGGGCTCACCGAGCCGGGCGGCGGCTCCGACGCCGCGGCCCTCACGACCCGGGCCAGCCTGGACGGCGACGACTGGGTGATCGACGGCACCAAGGCGCTCATCACCAACGCCGGCCTGGACCGCTCCAGCCTGGTCACCATCGCCGCCGTGACCGGGCAGCGGCCCGACGGCCGCAACGAGCTCACCAACATCATCGTGCCCGCCGGCACCCCCGGCTACCGGGTCGGGCGCAGCTACGCCAAGGTCGGCTGGCATGCCTCCGACACCCGCGAGCTGATCTTCGAGAGCTGCCGGGTCCCGGTGGCCAACACCCTCGGCGAGCGCGGCAGCGGCCTGGCCAACTTCCTCCGCACCCTTGAGGAGGGCCGCATCGCCGTGGCCGCCCTGGCCACCGGCCTCTGCCAGGGCTGCGTCGACGAGTCCACCAAGTACGCCCGCGAGCGCCAGGCCTTCGGCCAGCCGATCGCCGGGTTCCAGGCGATCGCCTTCAAGATCGCCGACATGGAGGTCCGGGCCCACACCGCCCGCCTGGCCTGGCAGCGGGCCGCGGCCCGGCTCGACGCCGGCCTGCCGTTCGGCCGGGAGGCGGCCATCGCCAAGCTGTACGCCTCCGAGGCGGCCGTCACCTCGGCCCGCGAGGCCGTCCAGGTCCACGGCGGCTACGGCTTCATGGAGGAGTTCCCGGTGGCCCGCTTCTACCGCGACGCCAAGGTGCTGGAGATCGGCGAGGGCACCAGCGAGGTCATGCGCATCCTCATCGCCCGTGCGGTCGGGCTCTGACAGGAGCAGCAGCCGTGTTCGACAAGGAGTTCTTCGCCACCTCCCTGCCCGAGGCCATCGCCACCTACACCGCCGGCACCCCCGCGACCAGCCCCCAGGTCCGCCTCCTGACCGCCGACGGCACCGAGTTCGTGGTCCGCCGCGTCCTCACCGCCACCGCCCCCTGGGTCAGCCTCGAGGTCGTCGAGGACGAGGACGACCCCGACCGCGCCTCCCTCCTGTTCGTCCCCTACGAGCACGTCCGCCGGGTCGTCTTCCGCCCCGCCGCCGACCGCCCCGAACAGCTCGGCTTCCGCCTCCACGAACCCGGCAACCTCGATCCCGCCCCCGGGTAACCCCCGCCACCGCGGGCGCGACTACCGGGTGATGGACGACGTGACGCTGGTGCGGCTGGCCCGGGAGGGGGACGAGGGGGCGTTCGCGGAGCTGGTGGCGAGGCACCGGCCGATGGTGGTCGGGGTGTGCCGGCGGGTGCTGGGGGACCCGGGGCTGGCCGAGGACGCCGCGCAGGAGGCGGTGCTGCTGGCGATGGTCTCGCTGGACCGGCTGGAACGGCCGGAGCGGTTCGGGGCCTGGCTGGGCGGGATCGGGCTCAACGTGTGCCGGCGGTGGCGGCGCGACCAGGCCCGGGAGGCGTGGTCGCTGGCCGCGCTGACCGGCGGGCGGGCCGGGCCCGACCCGGTGCCGGACGAGCCGGCGGAGCGGGCCGAGGCGGCCGACGCGGCCCGGCGGGTGCGCCGGGCGGTCGGACGGCTGCCGGCCGGGCAGCGGGCCGCGGTCGTCCTGTTCTACCTGGTGGGGATGGCCCACCGGGAGGTGGCGGCCGCCCTCGGCATCGGGGTCGGGGCGGTCAAGACGCGGCTGCACAAGGGCCGGGCCGCCCTCCGCGAGGAGCTGGCGGCGTGGTGGAGGGAGGACGACATGGCGACAGCGACCGGGCCGGTGACCATGCGGGTGGCCGAGGTCCGCCGGCAGCCGAAGGAGGAGGGGCGGCCCGAGAAGACGGCCATCCTGCTGTCGGAGGCGGCGGGGGAGCGGCGGCTGTGCATCTGGGTGGGGGCGTTCGAGGGCCTCCAGATCGCGTTCGCTCTCGAGGGGACCGAGCTGCCCCGGCCGATGGCCTACCAGTTCATGACGTCCCTGCTGGCGGCGACCGGCGGCCGCCTTGCCGAGGCCCGGGTCACCGGCCTGGAGGACGGCACCTTCTACGGCGTGGCCGTGGTCGAGGGCCCGGCCGGGACCCAGGAGGTCGACGCCCGCCCCAGCGACGTCCTCAACCTGGCCCTGCTCACCGGCGCCCCCGTCCGCGTCGACCCCGGGGTGCTGGCCGAGGCCTCCGAGTCCGAGCGGGGCGCCCGGTACCTGGCCGAGGCGTCCGCCTATCCCGACGGCACCGCGGCCATCGTGGCCGAGTTCCAGGCCGAGATGGAACGCACCCGCGCCGAGTACCTGCGCCGGCGCTAGCCCGCCGGGGCCTCGTCGGGGGCCGGGACCCGGGTCGGGTGGAGGCCGGCCCGGGCCGCCTCCTCGGCGAACCAGACGGCGTCGCGGACGGCGCAGCCACCGGGGTCGTTGTTGAAGTAGACGTAGGCGTCGGCGCCGGGACCGACCAGCTCGGCCAGGCGGGCCGCCCAGGCGGCCAGGGCCGGGCGGTCGTAGCAGGGGCGGGGGTCGGCGGTGCCTTCGTGGAGGCGCAGGTAGGTCCAGTCGGCGGTGCGCCACACGGGCGTGGGGCGGCGCGGGCTGTCGGCCAGGCAGAGGGCGGCCCCGTGGCCGGCCAGCAGGTCGCGGACCTGGTCGGTCCACCAGCTGTCGTGGCGGGGCTCGACCGCGACCCGGGTCCCGGCCGGGAACGCCCGCAGGGTCCGGTCCAGGGCGGCCGGGTCGGCCCGCAGGGTCGGGGGCAGCTGGAGCAGCACCGGGCCGAGCTTGGCGCCGAGGTGGCGGGCCCGGTCCATCAGGCGCCCGACCGGCTCCTCGGGGTCGCGCAGGCGCCGGATGTGGGTCAGGTAGCGGCTGGCCTTGACGGCCATGACGAAGTCGGGTGGGGTCCGTTCGGCCCAGGCGGCGAAGGTGGTGGCCTCGGGCAGCCGGTAGAAGGCGTTGTTGGACTCGACGGTGGCGAAGCGGTCGGCGTAGTGCTCCAGCCAGCGGGCCTGGGCCAGCCTCTCGGGGTAGAGGCGGCCCCGCCAGTCCCGGTACTGCCAGCCAGAGGTCCCGACCAGCACCGGCACCCGGTGGTCACCTCCGCTCCGTCACCAGCCCGTCGTGCCCGGCCCGCCCTTGAACGGGCCGGTCACCGCCGAGGTGATCCAGCCGCCGTAGAAGTCGCCCGGCTGGGCCTCGACCTGCTCGCCGTCGACGGTCGCCCGGTCCACCTGGCCCGGGTAGAAGGCGTAGCAGCCGCCGATGGCCCCGTAGCCGGGGCTGGGCGACGCGTACGACCAGGCGACCGCCGTATGGTCGCCGGCATCGTAGTACCTGGCCTCGCCCTTGTACTCGCACCAGGTGGCCCGCCGGGCCGACGGCCGCAGCCGCTCGGTGCGGACGTCGGCGGCGGGGATGTAGTAGACGGGCGGGTGGCTGGTCTCCAGCACCCGCAGGCTGCGGCGGGTGTCGGCCAGCACCTCCCCGTCCAGCTCGACGACCACGCGGGCCGCCGAGGGCTCGACCCTCGGCGGCCGCGGGTAGTCCCAGACGGACTCCATGCTCTTCCGATCAGCCGTCCACGGAGACGAACACGTCGAAGCCAGGGTAGTCGTCGGTCGGGCTGAGGAAGCCGACCGCCCAGGCGGTGTAGGAGGTGCTGCCCTTGAGCCGGACCTTGCCGAGGTCCTTGACCACGGTGTTCGTGCCGGCGGCGACGATCCGCAGCCGGTACTTCCAGGCCGGCAGCAGCAGGTAGCCGGTGGCCTCGCCGAACTCGAGGTTCCGGACGACCCGGATCCAGCGGCCGGCCAGCTTGGCCTGGACGTCGACGGCCGGGGCGTCGGGGCTGGTGTGGGCCACCCGCAGCCGCGTGAGGTGGCGGGAGACGGTGTCGCGGTCGCGCAGCACCTTGAGCTGGAGGGCGCCGCCGTCGCCGGTCAGCGAGCCGATGGCGGCGATGGTGGTCGGGCGGCGGCCGAGGCGCACGTCGGCCTCGAGGGCGGCGGGGTCGCTCCCGGTCGACGGGGCCACCTTGACCTGCACGTTGTAGGTCCCCTTGGGCACCTCGAGGTAGTCGCTGAGGGTGCCGTAGGTGACGTCCGACAGCGTCTTGGCGCCGTTGACGTAGATGTCGACCGCCGGCGTGTCGGGGCTGTTGTGGAAGGCGCGGACCTTGGCGGTCCCGCCGGTCGCCGACGCGGGGGCCGCGAAGGCCAGGACTAGGGCGGCGGTCAGGATCGCGCCGACCAGGACGCGGAGTCTTGCCACTACATGACCTCCTGCAACGAGGAACTGGGCACGACCGTACTTCGCGGCCGGCCCGGCGACCGGTTGCAGGGAATCGCGAAGCTGGAGCGGTGCTACTCGAGGCCGTAGCGGTCGCGCATCGCCTGGTCGCTGGGGTCGATCTCGCGCTGGCCGGCCTCGCGGAGGCGCCGGTTGATCTGGTCCAGGTTCTTGCGGACCAGCTCCTTCTCGGCCTCGGTGATGCGGCCGCGGTGGGGCTCGCCGGCGTGCTCGAGGGTGGCGTAGTTGACCTTGCCACGGCCCGAGCGGCCGCCCGACCCGCCGCCGGCGACCGAGCGGGGGCGGTTGCGGTGCTTGGCGATCAGGGCGTCCTGGACGGCCGACTCCATCACGCCGGCCCCGGCCAGCATGTTGAAGTCGTCGAGGCTGACCACCATCCGCTCGCCCTTGCGGGCGCCGGGGGCGATCCACTCGACGGTGACGAAGCGGCTGGCCCCCTGGAGCGTCTCGACCTCCTCGGGGAGGACCTCCAGGGTCACCGGCAGGTCGGCGTACTCGGGGTGCTCATGGACCACGAGCCGACCAAGCGACTGCTCGTCGGCCTCCTTGCCGGAAATGTCCGACACATGGACGACCTTGACTGCCATCAGGGGGGATTCCTCCTTGAAACGGAAAACGTCTGCCGGGCTCATGACGGTAATCCAAATGGGCGGGGCAGGCAAACACCCGGCGCCGCTAGGATGCGCGGCTGTGGATGCCGATTCGCCGCCTGCAAGCGCTCCGAGGCGCTCCCGCTGGCGCACGGTCGCGGTGCTGGCCGTGGTCACGGGCTTTTTCGTGGCCACCCTGGCCGCGCGCTGGAATGACGTCATTTCCCTGAAATGGCGGCTCGAGCCGGGCCTTTTCGCGGTGGCGACGGCGCTGCTGGCGCTTTCCTATGGGCTGGTCGCCTGCCTGTGGGGCCTGGCCCTGCACCGGGCCGCCGGCACCCGGGTGGCCGCCGGGGCCCGGATCTGGTTCCTCTCCAACCTGGCCCGCTACGTCCCGGGCAACGTCTGGAGCTACGTCGGCGCGGTCGAGCTGGCCCGGCGCGAGGGCGTGGCCCGGCGGACCACCCTGGCCGTCATGGCCCTCACCCAGGTCCTCTCGGTCGGGGTGGCGGTGGCGGCCGGGCTGCCCGTCCTCCTGGCCGAGCGGGCCCGGCTGGGCCGGCCGGCGCTGCTGGGCGCGCTGGTGGTGGCCGCCGTGGCGGCGCTGGCGGCGGTGTTCCGGCGCCAGCTCCTGGGGCTGGCCCGCCGGCGCATGCCCGGGTTCGACCCCGCCGACCTGACCCCGTCGGCGGGCACGGTGGCATTGCTGGCGGCCGGCTACGCCGTCTACTGGGCGGTTACCGGCCTGGCCTTCGCCGCCCTGGTGGCCAGCCTCTACCCCCTGGCCCCGGCCGACGTGCCCCTGGTGATGGCCGCCTACGCCGCCGCCTACGCCGCCGGGTTCCTCGCCCTCCTCACCCCGGCCGGCCTTGGCGTCCGCGAGGGCGTCCTGGTGGTCGCCCTGGCCCCGGTCCTCCCGGCCGGTCCGGCCCTGGTCGTGGCCCTGCTCTCCCGGGTCTGGATGATGCTGGTCGAGCTGGCCGGCGCCGGGGTCGCCCACCTGGCCGCCCGCTACCGCACCCCGGTGTAAGACGGCGGGGCCGGGCGGTGTTGGACAGGGTGAGAGGTACCGTGGCCACACGCGGACATCGAAGGAGCGGCAGTGCGCGCCGTGCGGGATGAGGTCGGGGCCCGATCGGGCTCCCAGGAGCGGTTCACGGAGGTGTTCCGGGACCGGTACCGCGAGCTGCACGGGCTCGCCTACCGGCTCCTCGGCGACCACGGCGAGGCCGAGGACGTCGCCCAGGAGACCTTCCTCCGGCTCGACGGGCAGGCGGTGCTGGACCGGCCCGACGACGAGGTCGCGGCCTGGCTGCGCCGGGTCTGCCTGAACACCGCCTACAACCGGCTGCGGGGCCGGCGCCGGACCAGCGCCCGGCTGGAGCGGGCCGGGCTGGCCGACCGGGCCGACGACGAGGCCGACACGGGCGCGACCCCGCTGCTGGACGTCCTCCGGGCCGAGCAGCAGCGGGCGGTGCGCCAGGCCCTGGCCGCCCTGCCCGAGCGGCAGCGGGCCGCGCTGCTGCTGCGCCACGCCGGCTACTCCTACGCGGAGATCGCCGCCACCCTCGACCTGGCCGTCGGCTCGGTCGGGGTCCTGCTCGCCCGCGGCGAGCGGGCGTTCCGTGAGGCCTACCTCGACAGCGACGACGCCGACCCGGGAGCCTACGATGCCCTGCCCTGACCTCGGCGCCCTACGGGCGTCCATCGACGACCCTGGCGGCACCCCGGCGTCCGTGCGCGAGCACGCCCGCGGCTGCGCCGCCTGCTCCGGCACCCTGGCCGAGCTTCAGCGCAACGCCGAGCTGGCCGCCCTGGCCATCGCCCTGACCGCCCCCGACGCCCCGCCGGCCGCCGCCGAGGTCGAGGCCGCCCTGGCCCGCCTGGAGCGCCGCCGGGACCGGCTGGCCGCCACCCGGACGGGTCCGGTCGCGGCCCCGGCCGGGCCGGTTCCCGCCGAGCCGGCCCCGGCCGCGGGAGCGACACCGCCCCCGGCCCCGATCCCCTTGACCGGGCGCGGCCGGCTGGCCGGGCTCGGGGCCCGGACCCGCGGGGTGGCGGCGGCACTGGTCGCGGCCCTGGTGCTGACCGGGCTGGTGGCCACGCCGGGCGGGCGGGCCGCCGCCGCCGGCTTCCTGGCCCAGTTCCGCAGTCAGCGGCTCGAGGTCGTCCCGCTCGACCCCGGCCAGGCGACCCAGGTCGAGGACGTCGTGACTGACCTGGTGGAGACGGGCGTGTTCACCGGCGACGCCATCAAGATGGGCGGCCTCGGCGAACCCCAGGTGGCCGCCGACCTGGCCCAGGCGGGCCGCATGGCCGGCTTCGCGGTCCCGGCGGTCGACCCGTCGGTGCTGCCCGCCGGGGTCGAGCGGACCCCCCAGCGGATCCTCGTCACCCGGGCCCAGGAGTCCCGCGTCACCTTCGACCGCGACCGGGCCCTCGACTACCTGCGCCGCAACGGCCGCCCGGGCGCGACCCTGCCCGAGCGGTACGACGGTACCCGGCTGGTCATCCAGGTCCCCGCCGTGGTCGTGCAGCAGTACGCGGGCCGCGACGGCGGGCCGGCGCTGCTGGTCGGCAAGGCCGGGACGCTCGGCCTGAGCACCGAGGGCGGGGCCAGCCTGGCCGAGCTCCGCGAGGTCGTGCTGGACCTGCCCGGCCTGCCCGCCGAGACCGTGGCCCGGCTCCGGGCCATCGGCGACTGGCGCGCCACCCTGCCCCTCCCGGTCCCCTCCGACGAGGTGCGCTCGCGCCCGGCCACCGTCGGCGGCGCCGAGGCGCTCAGCTTCGCCGACCGGACGGGCCGGCTCAACGCCCTGCTCTGGCAGCGCGACGGGCACATCTGGGGGGTGGCCAGCGTGCTCGGGAGGGACGAGACCCGCGATGTCGCGGACAGCCTCCGCTGACCAGACGGCGTCCGCCGGGACCTCCACCGAGGTCCCGGCGGTCGCCACGTCCGGCCTGCGCAAGGCCTTCGGGTCCCGGGTCGCCCTGCACGACCTGACCCTGCGGGTCGAGCCCGGGGAGGTGTTCGGGTTCCTCGGGCCCAACGGGGCCGGCAAGACCACCGCCATGAAGATCCTGCTCGGCCTGGTCCGGCCCAGCGGCGGGGAGGCCCTGGTCCTCGGCCGCCCGCCGGGCGAGCCGGCCGCCCGTCGCCGCGTCGGCTACCTGCCCGAGCACTTCCGCTTCCAGGAGTGGGCGACCGGCGCCGAGCTGCTCGGCTTCCACGGCCGCCTGGCCGGCATGGACGCCGCCACGCTGGCCGGCCGCATCCCCGAGCTGCTGGACCGGGTCGGCCTGGCCGGGCGGGGCGGCGAGCGCGTCCGCCGCTACTCCAAGGGCATGACCCAGCGCCTCGGCCTGGCCCTGGCCATCCTCCACCGTCCCGACCTGGTCCTGCTCGACGAGCCCACCTCGGCCCTGGATCCGGTGGGCCGCCGCGAGGTCCGTGAGCTCGTCCGGGAGCTGGCCGCCGGCGGGGTCACCGTGTTCCTCAACTCGCACCTGCTCACCGAGGTCGAGGCGGTCTGCGACCGGGTGGCGATCGTCAGCCAGGGCCGGGTCCTGGCCAGCGGGCCCCTGGACGACCTGGCCGGGGCCGCGACCCAGCTGCGGCTGCTGCTGGACCGCGCCGACCGCGACGTGCTCGATCTGCTGGGACGGCGCGGCCGGGTCGTCGCGGTCGAGGGCACCACCGTCACCCTGGCCGTCGAGACCCTGGACGTCGCCCCCGACCTGGCCCGGCTGCTGGTCGGGGCCGGCTACCAGCTGTACGGGATGGTGCCGGTGCAGCGGTCGCTGGAGGACGTCTTCGTCGACCTGGTCGGGGAGGTGCGCGAGCAATGAGCAGGGCGGGCGCATACGAGACCCTGGTGGATCGGAGGGCGCGCCGGTGAGCGTCCTGGTGGTGGCCCGCTGGACGGTGCTGGAGGCCCGCCGCCGCCGGCTTCTGGCGGCGGGGGTGGTGCTCAGCGTCGCCTTCGTGGCCCTGTTCGCGGTCGGGTACGCCCTCCTCTACCACGACCAGCAGCGGGCCGTGCTGGAGGCCGGGACGCTCGGCCCCGGCGTCCTGTCGGCCCGCGAGGAGCTCCTGGCCGTCTCGACCCTGGTGCTGGTGCTCGGGCTCTACGGGGTCCAGTTCCTGGGCGCGCTGCTGGGGCTGTTCCTGGGGGTCGCCTCGGTCTCCCCGGAGATCGACTCGGGCGCCCTCCACGCCGTGCTCGCCCGTCCCCTCAGCCGCCTCCAGTACCTCCTCGGCCGCTTCCTCGCCCTGGCCGGGCTGCTCGCCGCCTACGTGCTCGTGATGAGCGGCGCCCTCCTGCTCACCGCCCGGGTCGTCGCCGGCTTCACCCCCGGCGACGCCCGCCGGGTGGTCGGGCTCATGCTGCTGGAGGTCCTGATCCTGCTCGCGGTGAGCCTGCTCGGCAGCACGGTGCTGCCGACGCTGGCCAACGGGGTGGTCATGCTGGCCCTGTTCGGCCTGGCCTGGCTCGGCGGCATCCTCGGGTTCGTGGCCACGATCCCGCCCGGCAACGAGCTGCTGGCCAACCTGGGCACGGCCGCCGGCCTCCTGCTCCCGGCCGACGCCGTCTGGCGCGGAGCGTCGTTCCACGTCCTCCCGCCCGGCTTCCTGGCCGCCACCTCCCTGGCCGGGGGCGAGGTGGACGGCCCGCCGTTCGTCTCCACCGCCCCGATGGCCCCGGCCATGCTCGCCTGGGCGCTCGCCTACCCGGCGGCCTGCCTCGCCCTGGCCGCCGCCGCGTTCCGCCGCCGCGACCTCTGAGAGTTCGCACCGGGCGTCTGGATGGCCGCGCCGGCGTCGTTGCGACGGGGGGTGTGGACAACCGCGCACCCCCTCCTCCCGGGTCGGCTACCCTCCCGAGTGGGGGCCCGCACCGGAGGTTGGTGGTTCCGCCATGCCCCGGCCCCGGGCCCCGGGGAGCCGCCCGGGCCCGGGGTGGCCCGCCGCCCCCGGGTAGTCAGGCCGGCCCGGGCAGCCAGGCTGCGCCCCGCGTGGCCACGCTGGGTCAGCCGGTCCGCTCGAGCAGGGCCAGGGGACCATCGCGAGCCACCAGGCGGAACTGGCCGCTGGCGACCAGGCGGTCGACGGTGACCTGCCACTCGCCGGGGGCGAACACGCGCGGCTCGTCGACCACCACGACCTGGCGGGTGCCGGTCTGGCGGAGCACGTCCAGGGCGGCCGGGTCGGCCAGGCCGCGGTTGAGCGGCTCCAGGCGGGCCACCCGGTCGGTCAGCCAGGGGGCCGGGGTCTGGTTGTAGGCGTTCAGCGTCCGGCGCCGGCTCTGCGCTCCCAGATAGGTACTGACCGAGTTCCAGGTGACCGCCTGGCCCAGGATCGGCACCCCCAGCACCGGCCCGGCGCCGTCCCCGGCCGCCCGCAGGGCCGCCACCACCCGGTTGTCCGCCCTGTCCGGTTCCAGGCGGTTCCTGGAGACCCGGTAGTCGGCCAGCAGGCCGACCGTGACCAGCGACAGCACGACCGCCGCGGCGACCAGGGCGCGGCGCCGCCCGGCGAGCAGGCCGGCGGCCACGTCCAGGGCGGTCACGGCCAGCAGGACCAGGATCAGGACCGTCACCACCATCAGCCGCTCCGGGACCCGCTGCAGGGAGAGGAACGGCAGGTGGTCGAAGAGGAACCGGTACACCTGGACCCCGGCGACGTTCGCCCGCGCCCCGTAGGTGAGCAGCACCAGGGGCACGGCCAGGACGGCATAGGCGAGCGCGGCCCGCCGTCTGGCCACGACCGCGACCAGGCCGGTCCCGGCCAGCACGAGCAGCGGCCAGCCGACGTAGATCAGCCCCTCGCCCTGGGTGCCGAAGCTCTTGCGGACCAGCGCCCAGACCGAGGCGGGGGAGTAGAGCACGACCTGCTGCCAGCTGCCGTTGTCGCCCGCCACCGATCCCTTGAACACGGCCTGGAAGACGAGCAGGACGTAGGCGCAGGCCACCGCGAGGGTGGCCACGACCACGGCCAGCGGCCCCCAGGGCACGCCGCGCCGGCCGGCCAGGCCGGCCACCAGCGCCCACACGACCAGGAACCCGAGCAGCCCGGTCAGGTACAGGATGAGGTGGAACTCGCCGCTCGTGGCCACGGTCAGGGTGACCGCGGCCAGCCCGGCCGCCGGCCAGCCCCAAGGCCGCCCCGCTCGCCGCCGTTCCATCATGACCTCGAAGGCCAGCAGCGCCGCCGGGAAGGCCCACCACATGACGGCGTTGAAGTGGCTGGTGAGCTGGAACATCCGGTGGGGGGTGAAGGCGTAGGCCAGGGCGCCGGCCGCGGCCAGGAGCTGCCAGCGGGTGTGGCGGCGCAGCCAGGCGAACGCGGCCAGCCCGGCGGCCACCGAGGAGAGGGCGAGGGCCAGGTTGTAGGCGGGCACCAGGCCGGCCAGCGGCCAGGTGCCGGCCAGCAGGGCCGTCCAGGGCACGTCCAGCGAGGTGGTCTTGAGCGGGGCCGGCCCGGCCGCGCCCTCGCGCAGGTCCAGGTACGGGCTGCGCAGGGCGCGCACGTTGTCGACCACCACCGACTGGATGAACACGTTCTGGAGGTGGTCGCCGCCGTGCATGCCGCCGGGGCGGGCGACGAAGTTGGGTTCGGCGGCCACGCCGCGGTTGCCGGCCATCGTCCAGAAGTGGTCCGGGTGCAGCGCCAGCGGCCAGGTCAGGACCACGAACGCGGCCAGGCTGGCCAGGGCGACGGCGACCCAGGTGGCGGCCCGGCCGCGCGCCGGCCCGGGGTCGGGCGGGGCGGGCGCCGGGTTGGACGCCGAGGAGCCGGAGGGAGGTGCCTCGGTGGCGCTCAAGGGTCGCGGTCGAGGTCGCGGGCCAGCCGCCGTTCCAGCCGCTCGACCCGCTCGGAGACGTTCACCACCAGCTCGCCGAGGAACCCGACGAGCACGATCAGCAGGCCGGACAGGATGGCGATACCCGCCGCCAGCATCAGGGGACGGCGCTGGGTCTGGGTGGCCAGGAACAGCCAGCCGAGGTAGGCCCAGACGAGCAGCCCGGCGCCGATCAGGGCCGAGCCGAGGCCGCCGAAGAAGATGATCGGCTTGCGCTGGAAGGTGAGCAGGAACTTGAGGGTCACCACGTCGATGGCCGACACCGGCAGCCGCCCGAGGCCGAACTTGGACCGGCCGGCCTCGCGGGGGCGGTAGGGGACCTTGACCTCGCCGATGCGGTAGCCCTCGTGGTGGGCCAAGACCAGGATGTAGCGGTGCCACTGGGAGCGGAGGGCGAGGCCGTCGGTGACCTCGCGGCGGAACGCCTTGATCCAGTTGAGGTCATGGACCTCGAGGCCGAACAGCAGGCGGCAGGCGACGTTGGCGATCCGGCTGGCCACCCGCTTGCCGTCGCGGCGGCCCTGGCGCCAGCCGGCGACGACGTCGTAGCCCTGGTCGAGCTTGCCGAGCAGCAGGGGCACGTCGACCTCGGGGTCGGACTCCAGGTCGGCGGGGAGGAACACGATGACGTCGCCGCGGGCCTCCCGGAAGCCGCGGTTGAGGGCCTCGGTGAGGCCGAGGCGGCGGCGCTGGCGGATCAGGCGGACCCGGGGCTCGCGGGCGGCCTCGGCCTCGACGGCGGCGGCCGTGCCGTCGCTGGAGCCGTCGTCGACGTAGACCAGCTCCCACGGCCGGCCCAGCTCGGCGAAGGCCTTGGCCGTCTTCTCGACGAACGCCGGGACGGTGGCGGCCTCGTTGTTGGCCGGCACGACCACCGAGACCAGCGGCTCGCTGGACCCGGTCACCGGTGCCTGCTCCATGTGCGCATGCTCGCATCATGCCAAGCCCGGGGTCACGCGGACCACCCCCGACATCGGGGCATAGGGGGCGGACCGCCATAGAACGCAGGGCTGCAGGAATCTGGCGGGCGCGCCGATACCCCAAGGATCGACGCTCTCGTGGGTGACTTATCCCGGAGAGTGGTTGGAAGCTTTACTGGAGGTCGATGG
>DASUPQ010000624.1 GCA_036280995.1 Actinomycetota bacterium
GGCCACGGCCGGCCGGGCCGGCTGGCCGCCGGGGCCCGCTCCCTGCGGGTCCCGCTGGGCCGCTGGCGGGGGCCGGCCGTGGCCCTGGTCGGCGGGGTCGTCGGCCTCGCCCTGGTGGCGCCCGTGGGGGTGCTGGCCTTCTGGGCCGTCCGGGGGCTGTTCCACGGCTCGTCGCGGGCGGGGGCGCTGGTCACCGACGCGGGCGCGCTGGCCGGGCCGGCGGTCAACACCGCCGTCATGGCCGTGGTCGCGGCCCTGGTCGCCGTGGCCGCGGTCCTGCCGGTGGCGTACCTGACCGTCCGCCACGCCAGCCGGCTCGGCGGCGCCGCCAACGCCGTGATCGTGGGCGGGTTCGCCCTCCCCGGCCTGGTCGTCGCCCTCGCCCTGGCCTTCTGGACCCTGCAGGCGCCGTGGCCGCTGGCCGCCCTCTACCAGACCCAGGCCCTGCTGGTGTTCGCCTACGTCGTCCACTTCGGCTCCCAGGCCCTGCGGTCCGCCCAGGTGGCGGTGGCCGCCGTCCCCGGCCGCCTCGACGACGCCGCCCGCATCCTCGGCGCCGGCCGCCTCCGGCGCCTGCGCACCGTCGAGCTCCCCCTGGCCGCCCCCGGCCTGCTCGCCGGGGCCGGGCTGGTGCTCCTGTCCACCATGAAGGAGCTGCCCGCCACTCTCCTGCTCGCCCCGCCCGGGTTCGAGACCCTGGCCACCCGGATCTGGAACGCCACCGAGGACGCCTTCCTGGCCGACGCCAGCCTGGCCGCCCTGTTCCTCCTCCTGCTGTCCGGGGTCCTGACCTGGTTCCTGGTCGTCCGCCGCGGCGATGCCCCCACCTGACCCGCCCGGCGGGACCCGGCTGCGACTGGCCATGGCGGGGGTCGGGGTGGTGGCGTTCCTGGTCGCGGCGGCCGGGATCTGGGTGCCGGCGACCCATACCACCGAGACGACCGCCGACGAGCCGCAGTACCTGCTGACCGCCATCAGCCTGGCCACCGACGGGGACCTCGACATCGCCGACGAGCTGGCCGGGGGCCGCTGGCGGGCGTTCCACGCCGTCGATCTGCCCGAGCAGACGGCGCCGCTGGCCGGGGGGCGGCGCCTGAGCCCGCACGACCCGCTGCTGCCGTTGCTGCTGGCCGGGCCGGTGGCGGCCGGAGGCTGGGTCGGGGCCAAGCTGGCCATGGCCGCCCTGGCCGGGGTGCTGGCGGCCCTGCTGCTGTGGACGGCCGTGCGCCGCCTGGGGGTGCCGCTGGCCGCCGCGACCCTGGCCGCGGGGGTGTTCGCCTGCTCCCCGCCCCTGGCCGTCTACGGCAGCCAGGTCTACCCGGAGCTGCCGGCGGCCCTGGCCGTCCTGGCCGCCGTCGCCGCCCTGACCACCCCGGCGGCCCCCGGGGGGCTGGCCGCCCGCCCGACCCTGGTCGTGGGCGGCGCCGTGGTCGCCCTGCCCTGGCTGGGAGTGAAGTACGCGCCGGTGGCCGCGGCCGTCGCCCTGGTCGCCGGCTGGCGGCTGGCCCGGGCCGGGCGGGGGCGGCGGGCGCTGGCCCTGGCCGGGTCGCTGGCCGCCGCCGGGATCGTCTTCCTGGTCCTCCACCGCTGGTGGTACGGGGGCTGGACGCCGTACGCGGCCGGCGACCACTTCGTCGCCGGGGAGCTGTCGGTCGTCGGCGCCGAGCCGGACTACCTGGGCCGGAGCCGCCGCCTGCTCGGCCTGCTGGTGGACCGGGGCTTCGGGCTGGCCGCCTGGCAGCCGGCCTGGCTGCTGGCCGTCCCCGCCCTGGCCACCCTGGTCCGGCGCCGCCCGGCCGGCTGGGCCGCCCTGGCCGCCCCGCTGGCCGCCGGCTGGCTGGTGGCCACCTTCGTCGCCCTGACCATGCACGGCTGGTGGTTCGCGGGCCGCCAGGTGGTGGTGGTCCTGCCCCTGGCCGCCCTGGCCGTCGCCTGGTGGGCCGGCCCCGGCCGTGGCCGGCGGCTGCTGCTGGCCGTGGCCGGCGGGGTCGGCGTGCTGGCCCAGCTGTGGCTGGTCGCCGAGGGCGCCGCCGGCCGGGTCACCTGGGCGGTCGACGCCGCCGCCACGGCCAACCCGCTGTACCGGGCCTGGCGGCTGGCCCTGCCCGACTACTTGGCCATGAGCTGGTGGACCTGGACCCTGCACGGGGCCTGGCTGGCCGCTCTGGCCGTCTGGGCGGTGGCGGCCGCCAGAGGTCGACAGGGCCGGACCGCCTTCCGTAGGCTCGGCGGTCGCGAGCTCACCAGGACATGACCACCGGGAGGATGGGGCGATGAGGGACCGGAACGGGCACCGGCTGGCCGGGCTGGGGCTCGGCCTGGCCCTGCTGCTCGCCGGCTGCGGGTCGGACGACGGGGCCGGGGTCCGCAACGTCGACGGCACCCAGGCCTCCGGCGGCAGCGGCACCGGGTCGGGCAGCGGCACGGGATCGGGCAGCGGCACCGGGTCGGGCAGCGGCACCGCCTCCGGGACGGCGCCCGCCTGCAGGCCGGTCGGGGACGCCTCCACGAGCGACGCCACCATCGCGGTCGAGCTGAAGGAGTGGTCGGTGCTGCCGGCCCGGGCCGACGCGCCCGCCGGCACCATCACCTTCGAGGCCCGCAACACCGGCGAGGACGCCCACGAGCTGGTGGTCGTCCGCGCCGCCGACCCGGCCACGCTGCCGCTGGCCGCCGACGGCACCGTCGACGAGGAGAAGCTGCCCGAAGGGGCGTTCGTGGGCGAGATCGAGTCGTTCCCGGCCAAGCAGACCTGCACCGGCACCTTCGAGCTGCCGGCGGGCGGCTACGCGCTGTTCTGCAACCTGCTCGAGACCGAGGCCGACGGCAGGAAGGAGAACCACTACGCCAACGGCATGCGGGCCCGCTTCGAGACCCGCGGGTAGGGGTCGCGCCGGGGACGCCGGAGCGTGACCACGGCCAGGAGGCCGGCCAGCAGGTACAGGGTCGCCTGGCCGTTGAGCACGGCCACCACCCCGACGGCGTCGCCGAGCAGCCCGGCCAGCAGCACGCCAACGGCCATCAGGCCGTTGAAGCCGCCTCCGAAGGTGGCGAACACCCGGCCCAGGTAGGCATCGGCGGTCCGCTCCTGGACCAGCGTGGTCAGGCCGGTGAGGAACCCGATCCCCGGGACGCCGGCGGCCATGAACAGGCCGAGGTAGACCCAGCCGGCGGTGGTCACCTCCGGGCCGTTCCAGATGGCCAGGCTGACCAGACCGAACACGACGAGGCTGGCCCCGAGCAGCCGCCCCGGCTCCAGCCTCCTGGCCAGCCCCACCACCAGCACGCCGCCGACCAGCCCGCCGACCGCCTGGACGCCCCGCAGCAGGCCGACCTGGGCCCCGTCCCCTCCCAGCTCCCTGGTCACGAACAGCACGAACAGCACCATGAAGATCCCCTGGGCGACCGCGGCCAGCCCGTCCACCACCAGGCCCCACCGCAGCTCCCGGTTCCCCAGCACCACCCGCAGCCCGTCCAGCCACTCCCCCGCCAGGGCTCGCAGCGGGGTTGTGGACAGCCTCGGGCGCCGCGCCTCGCCGTCGGCTACGCTCCCCCTCCGGGGGCCCTGGAACCACCAGGGTCGGCTCCAGCGCGGGCTCGGACGCCGGCCGACCATGGCGAACAGGGCGGCGCCGAGGAGGAACGAGGCGCTGTCGCCGATGACCAGGCCGGGGAGGCCGGCCACCTCGACCAGGAGGCCGCCCAGCGGGCTGCCGACCAGGCGGGCCAGGTTGCCGTTGAGGCCGATCAGGGCGTTGGCCCCGACCAGGTCGCCGGGTCCGACCAGGATGGGGACGAGAGCGTTGCGGGCCGGTTCGTTGAGCTGGCCGAGGGCCGCCTCCACGGCCATCACCAGGTAGACGATCCACAGCCGGTCGCGGCCGTCCACGACGAGCAGCGGCAGCAGGAACGCGGCCTGGGCCAGGCCGACCGCGACCAGGGTGCGCCGGCGGTCCCAGCGGTCGACCAGGACACCGGCCAGCGGCCCCACGACCAGGCCGGGCAGCAGGCCGACCAGGAACACGGTGGCCGTGACCAGGCTGGAGCCGGTCAGCTGGAGCACCCAGACCGGCAGCCCGATCAGCAGGAACCAGTCGCCCGTCTCGGAGACGAGCCCGCCGGCCCACAGGAGCCCGAAGTCGCGCCGGCGCAGCAGGGCCCAGCCGGCCCTCACGCCAGGGCCTCCGGGCGCAGGAACGCCTTGAGGTCGAGGTGCACCGGCTCGGCCCCCTCGGGCGGGTCGGGGCGGGTCAGCCCGATGAACGGCCGGATCGCCGCGTCCAGCGTCTCGACCAGCTCGGCCAGCTCCCCGGCGGTCAGCCGCAGCGAGTAGCTGTTGACCGCGGCGGCGTCGCGCCAGGGCCTGGCCGCCATCGGCTCGAGGCTGAGGTACTGCCGGGCCAGGCGGGCGTGCTCCTGGATCGCGAGGTTGAGCAGCGACGCCCTGGTCGCCCGGGCCGCGGTCACCACCCCGGGGTCGGCGTCGTCGACCGGCGGGTGCAGTCCCAGCCCGGTGTAGACCGACCGCCAGGGCCGCTCGCGTCGGTCGCCGCCCTCCTCCCGGACCACCAGGCCCACCTTGGCCAGCTGGCGCAGGTGATAGCTGCAGTTGGCCGGCGTCTCCCCCAGCGCCTTGGCGCACTGGCTGGCCGTGCGCGACCCGAGCGCGTTGAGCTGGTACAGCAGCGCCACCCGGAGCGGGTGGGCCAGGGCGGCCAGCACCGCCCCGTCGGTGACCTCCAGCCGCCGCTCGGTCCTCGCCACCGCGCTCCCCTCCGATCTGAAAGAGTTCTTTCAGATTCAGGGAACCACGGCATGGGCGAACCTGCAACAGTTCTTTCAGATCGGAGGG
This sequence comes from Actinomycetota bacterium, assembly GCA_036280995.1. Classification (NCBI taxonomy): domain Bacteria; kingdom Bacillati; phylum Actinomycetota; species Actinomycetota bacterium. The sequence goes on from DASUPQ010000624.1 coordinate 4,853, forward strand.
GAACCGGGAACCGGCCAGGGGAGGCCGACGGCGGCGGCCATGGCGTCGAGGTCGGGGCGGACCCGGGCGATCTTGACCACGGCCCCGGCGGCCTGGGCGCAGAGCATGCCGAGGCCGTCGGCGGCCGCGGCCGCCCCGGCCGACCTGGCCGCGGTGACCAGGCCCTGGCTGGCCGGGCCGTAGTTGCAGTCGAGCACGCGGACGCCGGGGCGGAGCCGGTCCTGGCCGGGCACGGGCTCGCCCCTGGCCGTCAGGGTGGTCGCCTGGAGGACCACGTCGGCGCCGGCGACCAGCTCGGCGGCGCCGGCCCAGCGCACCGCCTGGGCGCCGGGGCCGGCCAGCCCGGCCACGGCGGCCGCCCGTCCGGGGTCGCGGCCCACGACCAGCAGCGGGGCCACGGGCAGGCCCTGGTGGCGGCGGGCCTGGGCCAGGCGGCTCCAGGCGAACGCCACGGCCACGGCCACGCCGCCGGCGCCGAGCAGCACCGCCGGGCCGGTGCCCGCCCAGCGGCCGTCGCGCAGGCCGAGCTGGCTGCCCAGCGCCCACACCGCCCCGGCCACGTCGGTGTTGCCGCCGACCAGCCGGCCGTCGCGCACGAACACGGTGTTGACCGCCCCGAGCCGGTCGGCCGGCCGTTCCAGGACGTCGACCAGGGCGGCCGCCGGCTGCTTGTGCGGGGTGGTCAGGTTGACCCCGGCGAGCCCGCCCGACCGGACCTCGTCCAGCGCCGCGGCCAGGTCCTCGGGGCGGGTCGGGCGGGCCTCGTAGGTCCAGCCGTCCAGCCCGGCGGCGCGGTAGGCGGCCTGGTGCAGGGCCGGCGACAGGGTGTGAGCGAGCGGCCAGCCGAGCACGGCGGCGACGGGCACGGCTACAGCAGGCCCTTGGCCTTGGCCTCGGCCTTGAGCTTGAGGAACTCCTGGTAGCTCTCGGTGAAGGCGTGCTCGCCCTCCTTGGTGGCGAGCACGTAGTAGATCCAGTCGCCGTCGGCCGGGTGGAGGGCGGCCTTGATGGCGGCCTCGCCGGGGGCGGCGATCGGGGTCGGGGGCAGCCCGACGGTGGTGTAGGTGTTGTAGGGCGAGCTGGAGCGGAGGTCCCTGGCGGTCAGGTTGCCGTGGCCGACCGCGTACTCCACGGTGGCGTCGATCTCCAGCCGCTTGCCGGCGGCCAGCCGGTTGTAGATGACGGCGGCGATCTTGGGCCGGTCGGCGTCGACCTTGGCCTCCCGCTCGATCATGCTGGCCACGATCAGCAGCTGGTAGGGGGTGAGGCCCTGGGGGGCGGTGGAGAGCTGGTAGCGGGACAGCACGACCTCGAGCTGGTCGGCCATCTCCTGGATGACCCCGACGGCGGTGTCGTCGGGCTCGATGCCGTAGGTGTCGGGGAACAGCAGGCCCTCCAGCGAGTCCTCGCCCTTGGGCCGGTTGGTCACGATCAGGTCCTTGCTCTTGAGGGCCTGCTCCACCTCGGCCTTGGTGAACTGCTCGGTGGCGGCGAGCTTGTCGACGATCTGGGCCACCGTGAAGCCCTCGGGGATGGTGACCGGGATCCCGGTGCTGGGGCCCTTGGCCAGGAGGTCGAGCACGGCGTCGATGCTCATGCCGGTGACCAGCTTGTAGGTGCCGGGCTTGAGCGAGCCGTCAAGGCCGCGCTCCTCGGCGACGTCGCGGAAGCGGTTGACGCTGTCCACCACCCCGGCCTCGCGGAGGTTGCGGCCGATCTCGACGCTGCCCTCGCCGGCGTTGACGATGATGGTCACCGGCCGGCCGGGCGGGACGGGCTTGGGCTCCCGGGCCGCGCTCCACTGCAGGGCCTGGAACACGACCAGCCCCACCAGGGCCAGCAGCACCCCCATGACCAGCACGCCCCGGCGCCGCCGGCGCTTGCGCAGCCGCCGCTCGACCCGGCTCATCGGGGCACCCCCGTGGGGTTCCCCGAACCCCTCCGGCTCATCGGCCGCTCTCCCCCGCCCGGCGGCCGTCCAGCCAGGTCTGGAGGAAGACGCTGGCCGCGACCTGGTCGACGACGTCGCGCCGGTCCCGGCGCCGGACCCCGCCGCCGACCAGGGCCCGCTCGGCGGCCACCGTGGACAGGCGCTCGTCGGCCAGCTCGAAGGCCAGCCCACCCAGCAGCGGGCGCAGCTCGTCCAGGTAGGCGCGGACCGCCTTGGCGGCCGGGCCCTCCTGGCCGGAAAGGGTGAGCGGGAGGCCGGCGACCACCGTGGTCGCGCCCTGCTCGGCGGCCAGGGTGGCCAGGGTGGCCGCGTCCTCGGCCGGGGTCCGGCGCGGGATGGTGGCGAGCGGGCTGGCCACCGTCCCGGTCGGGTCGGAGACGGCGACGCCCAGGCGCCGGGTCCCGACGTCGAGGGCGAGGACGCGACCCGTCATCCCATGGAACCCTTCCCGGAACCCCCGGCGAGCACCACCATCGCGTCGGCCCTGGCGATGCGGAGGGCCTCGGCCAGCTGGCTCGGGTCGCGGCCGCCGGCGCTGGCCAGGTCGCCCTTGCCGCCGGCGCCGCCGCCGACCGCCTTGGCCGCCCGGGCGAGCACGTCCCTGGCCGCCGCCCCGGCCCCGGCCAGGTCGGCGGTGAGCAGGGCGACCATGGCCGCCTTGCCTGCGACCTCGGAGCCGAGCACGACCACCCCGGGCCCGGCCCCGACCCGGTCGCGGACCGCGCTGGCGATCCGGCGCAGGTCGTCGGCCCCGGCGTCGGGCACCCGCTCGGCCAGCAGCCAGCCGCCGTCCTCGCGGGCGACCCGCCCGGCCAGGTCGCCGGCCAGGCGCTCCAGCCCGGCCACGCGCAGCCGCTCCAGCTCCCGCTGGGCCGTGGCCAGCGCCTCCAGCCGGCGCCGGAGCTGCTCGGGGGCGTCCTCGGGCCGGGTCTTGAGCAGGGCCGCCACCTCGGCCAGGAGCTGGCGCTCGCGGTCGACGTAGTGCAGCGCCTCCAGCCCGGTGAGGGCCTCGATGCGGCGCAGGTTGGCCCCGATGGAGGCCTCGCCGAGCACGTGCACGGGCCCGACCTGGCTGCCGTGGCCGACGTGGGTGCCGCCGCACAGCTCGCGGGAGAAGTCGCCGACCTCGACCACCCGCACCACCGACCCGTACCTCTCGCCGAACAGCGAGATCGCCCCGGCGGCCTCGGCCTCGGCCAGGCTGCCGTGCCAGACCGTGACGTCCGGGTCGGCCAGGAGCTGGCGGTTGACGACAGCCTCGATCTCGGCCAGCCGCTCGGCCGGGACCTGCTGGAAGTGGGCGAAGTCGAAGCGCAGCCGGCCGGCGTCGACCAGCGACCCCTGCTGGCGGGCGTGCTCGCCCAGCTGGTCGCGCAGGGCCCAGTGGAGGGTGTGGGTGGCGGTGTGGCTGCGGGCGACCGCGTCGCGGCGGGCGGCGTCGACCTCGGCGTGGACCAGGTCGCCGACCCGGGGCTGGCCCGACACCACCCGGGCGCTGTGGACGCTGAAGCCCTCCAGGCCGGGCCGGGTGTCGGTGACCTGGAGCACGGCCCCGTCGCCGGTGCGGACCAGGCCGGTGTCACCGACCTGGCCGCCGCCCTCGGCGTAGAACGGCGTCCGGTCCAGGATCAGCTCGACCTGGTCGCCCTCGGCGGCCGCGGGCAGCTCCTCGCCGTCGCGGAGCAGCCCGAGGATGCGGCCCTCGGCGGCGGTGGTCTCGTAGCCGACGAAGGTGGTGCGGCCGTGGCGGCCGGACAGGTCCCGGTAGGCCTCCAGCCGGCGCAGGTCGGCGTCCAGCTCCCGGCGGGCCTCCTTGGCCCGGCGGCGCTGGTCGTCCATGAGCTGCCGGAAGCGGTCGGCGTCGACCTCGAGGCCGGCCTCGGAGGCCGCCTCCAGGGTCAGCTCGTAGGGGAACCCGTAGGTGTCGTGGAGCTGGAAGGCGGTGTCGCCGGCCAGCATGGCCGCGCCCTCCTCCCGGGTCCGGCGGATGGCCCCCTCGAGCAGGTTCGAGCCCTGGCGCAGGGTGCGCGAGAAGGAGTCCTCCTCGCTGGCCACGACCTGCTCGATCAGCGAGCGCTGGGCGACCAGCTCCGGCCAGGCGTCGCCGAGGGTGGCGACGACCTGCTGGCCGACCCGGGCCAGGGCGGGGTCCTCGACCCCGAGCAGCCGCAGGTGCCGGACCGCGCGGCGCAGCAGCCGGCGGAGGATGTAGCCGCGGCCCTCGTTGGAGGGCAGCACCCCGTCGGCGATCAGGAAGGCGGCCGTGCGGCCGTGCTCGGCGACGATCCGCAAGCTGCGGTCGACCCGGTCCTCCTTGCCGTAGCCGGCGCCCGACAGCTCCTGGACCTCGTGGAGGACGGGGGACAAGAGATCGGTCTCGTACATCGAGTCGGCGTCCTGGAGCAGCATCGCCACCCGCTCCAGGCCCATGCCGGTGTCGATGTTCTTCTCGGGCAGCTCGCCGACGATGTTGTAGTCCTCGTCCCGGATGCTCTGCATGAACACCAGGTTCCAGATCTCCAGGTAGCGGTCGGAGCCGCTGGCCGGGCCGCCGCCGGGCCCGAGCTCCGGGCCACGGTCGTAGTGGATCTCCGAGCAGGGGCCGCAGGGGCCGGCCACCCCCATCGACCAGAAGTTGTCCTCCATGCCGAGGCGCTGGATCCGGTCGGCGGGCAGGAACTGGCGCCAGAGCTCGATGGCCTCGTCGTCGTCCAGGTAGACGGTGGCCCAGAGGCGGTCCGGCTCCAGCCCGAAGCGCTCGGTCACCAGCTCCCAGGCATAGCCGATGGCGCCTTCCTTGAAGTAGTCGCCGAAGGAGAAGTTGCCCAGTATCTCGAAGAAGGTGGCGTGGCTGCGGTCGCCGACGTTCTCGATGTCGGAGGTGCGGGTGCACTTCTGCACGCTGGTGGCGCGGCGGAAGTCGGGCTCGACCTCGCCGAGGAAGTAGGGCTTGAACTGGTTCATGCCGGCG
>DASUPQ010000625.1 GCA_036280995.1 Actinomycetota bacterium
GCCTTCCAGACCTTGTCGGGACCGATGGGCATCTCCAGCTCGCGCACGCCGGCGTGGGCCAGGGCGTCCACGACCGCGTTGACGAACGCCGCCGGGGACCCGACGGTGGCCGACTCCCCCACCCCCTTGGCCCCGATCGGATGGTGGGGCGAGGGGGTCACGGTCTCGCCCAGCTCGAACTTGGGCGTCTCCCAGGAGGTCGGGATCAGGTAGTCGGAGAAGTTCGACCCGATGCAGTTGCCCAGCTCGTCGAAGGTGATCAGCTCCATGGCGGCCATGGCGAACCCCTCGGTGAGCCCGCCCATGATCTGGCCCTCGACGATCATCGGGTTGATCCGGACCCCGCAGTCGTCGACCGCCACCATCCGCCTGACCTTCCACTGGCCGGTGCCCCGGTCGACCTCGACCGCGACCGCGTAGGCCCCGAACGGATACGTCATGTTGGGCGGGTCGTAGTAGGTGACGCCCTCCAGGCCCGCCTCCATCCCCTGCGGGTGGTTGGTGTAGGCGGCGAAGGCGGCCTCCTGGATGGTGGTCTGCCGGTCGGGGGCGCCCCGGACCTGGAACCGGTCGCCGACCCACTCCAGGTCCTCGGGGGCGACCTCCAGCAGGTGGGCGGCCAGCTGCTTGGCCTTCTCGCGCAGCTTGCGCGAGACCACGGCCGTGGCCGCCCCGGCCGTCGGGGTGCTGCGGGAGGCGTAGGTCCCCAGCCCGTAGGGGGTGTTGTCGGTGTCGCCGTGCTGCACCAGGATGTCGGAGGGCGGGATGCCGAGCTCGTTGGCCACGATCTGGGCGAAGGTCGTCTCGTGGCCCTGGCCCTGGGTCTGGACGCCGATCTTGAGGATCGCCTTGCCGGTCGGGTGGACCCGCAGCTCGGCCGAGTCGAACATCTTGAGGCCGAGGATGTCGTAGTCCTTGCTCGGCCCGGCCCCGACCACCTCGGTGAAGGTGGCCAGCCCGATCCCGATCAGCTTGCCCTCGTCGCGGGCCCGGGCCTGCTCGGCCTTGAGGTCCTCGTAGCCGAGCATCTCCAGGGCCTTGTCCAGCGCCGCCTCGTAGTTGCCGGAGTCGTAGACGAAGCCGGTGGCCGAGGTGTAGGGGAACTGCTCGGGCTGGATGAAGTTCTTCCGGCGCAGCTCGACCGGGTCGATCCCGAGCTCGTAGGCGGCCGTCTGGACGAGGCGCTCGATGAAGAACGACGCCTCGGTGACCCGGAACGAGCAGCGGTAGGCGACCCCGCCGGGGGCCTTGTTGGTGTAGGCGCCGTCGGTGACCACGTGGGCCGCGGGGATGTCGTAGGAGCCAGTGACGATGTGGAACAGGCCCGCCTTGAGCTTGCTCGGCTGGGCGTCGGCGTAGGCGTAGCCCTGGTCGGACAGCATGTTGACCCGCAGGCCGAGCATCTTGCCGTCGTTGTCCACGGCGAGCTCGCCCTTCATGTAGAAGTCGCGGGCGAAGCCGGTGGAGATCAGGTTGCCGGTGCGGTCCTCGATCCACTTGACCGGCCGGCCCAGCAGCAGCGAGGCCGCGGTGGCGACCACGTAGCCGGGGTAGATGGGGACCTTGTTGCCGAAGCCGCCGCCGATATCGGGTGAGACGATCTGGATCTGGTGCTCGGGCAGGCCGGCGACCAGCGCGAACACCGTCCGGTGGGCGTGCGGGGCCTGGGAGGTCATGTAGATGGTGGCCTTGCCGGTGACCGGGTTGACGTCGGCCACGCAGCCGCAGGTCTCCATCGGGGCCGGGTGGCAGCGCGGGTAGAAGGTCTCGTAGGAGACCACCCGGTCGGCCTTGGCGAAGGCCTCGTCGGTGGCCTCCTTGTCGCCCGCCTCCCAGTGGTAGATGCGGTTGTCGTGCTTGTCTTCCTTGTCGTCCCGGATCACCGGGGCGCCGGGCTCGAGGCTCTGTTGGGGGGTGACCACCACCGGCAGCGGGTCGTAGTCGACCTCGATCAGCTCCAGGGCGTCGTGGGCGATGTAGGGGTCCTCGGCGATCACGCAGGCGACCTCCTGGCCCTGCATGCGCACCTTGTCGGTGGCCAGCACGGCCTGGGTGTCGCCGGACAGGGTCGGCATCCAGGCCAGGTTGTGCTGGGCCAGCAGCTCGCCGGTGACCACCGCGACCACGCCGTCGACGGCCTCGGCGGCCGAGGTGTCGATCGAGTTGATGCGGGCGTGGGCCACCGGGCTGCGCAGGATCGACATGTGCAGCATGCCGGGCAGGTTGATGTCGTCGACGTAGTTGCCCTTGCCCTGGAGGAAGCGGTCGTCCTCCTTGCGCTTGACGCTCTTGCCCAGCCAGTGCTCGGCCGTGTGATCCTGGGTCATGTCGGCCTCCTAGCTGGCGCCGGTCGCGGCGCTGTCGGACTGGAGCTTCCTCGCCGTCCACTGCACCGCGTTGACGATGTTCTGGTAGCCCGTGCAGCGGCAGAGGTTGCCGGACAGGGCCCAGCGGATCTCCTCCTCGCTGGGGTCGGGGTTCTCGTCCAGCAGGGCCTTGGAGGCGAGCAGCATGCCCGGGGTGCAGAAGCCGCACTGGAGCCCGTGCTCCTCCTTGAACCCCTCCTGGATGGGATGGAGGGCCCCGCCGGCGGCCAGGCCCTCGACGGTGGTCACCTCGCGGCCCTCGGCCTGGACGGCGAACATCGTGCACGACTTCACCGGGGTGCCGTCCAGCAGCACCGTGCAGGCGCCGCAGCTGGTGGTGTCGCAGCCGACGTGGGTACCGGTGAGGCGGAGCCTCTCCCGCAGGAAGTGCACCAGCAGCAGCCTCGGCTCGACCTCGGCCGACCGCTCCTGCCCGTTGACGACCACGGTGACCTTCACCGCTCACCCCCGTCTGGTCCGCCCGGCTTCTGCTCGAGCTCGTCCATCACGCCGGCCACGGTCTCCTCGCCGCTGAAGTAGTCGTGCCGCTCGGTCGCCTCCAGCGACGCCTCGGTGCTCACCGCCTCGCCGTCGGCCGGCCCCTCCCGGGGCGGGCCGCCCTCGGCCCCCGGCGGCCCCTCCAGGGTCACCGTGGCCCCGCAGGTCGGGCACTCGATCGTCCCGGCAGAGGGCGACAGGGCGTGCTGGCCCTCCTCCTGGGGGAGCTCGGCCCCGCAGTTCGGACAGGTGGTCATCTGGCCCCCTCCCGGACGGTCCGCAGGCCGCGCTCGGTGAACACCCGGACCACGGTCCGCTTGTAGTCGGCGCTGCCCCGGGTGTCGCTGTACGGCTGGGCGGCCTCGGCGGCCAGCCGGCCCGCCTCGGCGATCGCCTCGTCGGTCAGCTCCGACCCGGCCAGGGCCTCCTCGGCCGCGTCGGCTCGTAGATTCGTCGGGCCGACGGCGGTCAGGGCGATCCCGGCCCGGCCGACCCTGCCGTCGTCCATGGACAGGTGGACGGCGACCCCGACGGTGGCGAAGTCGCCGACCTTGCGCTCCAGCTTGAGGTAGGTCCCGCCGGCGTCCGGGCCCGGGTCGGGCACCCGGACCTCGGTGATGATCTCGGTCGGGGCCAGGGTGGTCTCGAACGGCCCCTCGAACAGCTCGTCCAGGCCGATGGTGCGGGTGCCGTCCGGCCCCTTGGCGACCACCTCGGCCCGCATGGCCAGCAGGGCCGATCCCCAGTCGCCCTGGGGGTCGGCGTGGGCCAGGGAGCCGCAGACGGTGCCCAGGTTGCGGATGATCGGGTCCGAGATCAGCGGGGCCGCCGCCCCCAGCGTCCCCCAGCGGCCGCCCAGCAGCTCCGACTTCTCGCAGGCCTTGTGGCGGACCAGGGCGCCGATGCGCAGGCCGCCGTCCTCGGCGGCCAGGGTGTCCAGGCCGGGCAGGCGGTTGATGTCGACCAGCGCCCGCGGGGCGGCGAACCGCAGCTTCATCAGCGGGATCAGGCTCATCCCACCCGCCAGGACCTTGGCGTCGTCCTCGTACCGGCCGAGGGCATCGACCGCTTCCTCCAACGTCGACGGGACGACGTACTCGAAGCTGGCCGGATACATAGGCGACCGCCTTTCCGTTCCCGACGGTGGGCATCCCAGCACAAAGGAGCATAGCCGACAGCGCCGCTCAGGAGGACCGTCCGATCTGGAGGTAATCGCACGCCCATGCCACCTCGACGACCTCTGCGTACTTGGCCGCCAGGTCGAACAGGTTGGCCTCGTGCGGGCGGGGGTCGCGGTCGCCGACGGCCTCGCCCACGACCAGGGGCACGAACCCGTGCTGGAGGGCGTCGACCGCCGACGCCCGGACGCAGCCGCTGGTCGTGAGGCCGCAGATGACGCAGGTGTCGACCCGCAGGGCGGTGAGGCTGGCGGCCAGGGAGGTGCCGAAGAAGGCGCTGGCGTACTGCTTGGTGACCACCAGCTCCCCGGGCCGCGGGGCCAGGGCGCCGGGCAGCTCCCCCAGCGGCGACCCGGCCTGGAACACCTCGAGGGCGGGGACCTTGCGGTAGAACAGCCCGCCGTCGGCGCCGCCCGGCGCGTACTGGACCTTGGTGAACGCCACCGGCACCCCGCCGGCCCGGGCCGCCGCCAGCAGCCGGGCGGCGGCGGCCAGCGCCGCCTCCACCCCCGCGTACAGCGGCGAGGACCGGTCCAGGTAGGCCTGGACGAAGTCGACCACCAGCAGGGCCGGCCGCTCCCCCGGCTCCAGGCGGCCCCCGAACCCGGCCCGCCGGTAGTCCTCGAGGCTCACCGGAACACGGGCGGCTGCGGGGCCGGCAGGCCGGTCTCGGCCTGGCAGGCGGCCCGCAGCCGGTCCAGGTCGGGGCCGAAGTCGAACATCTTGGTGGCGCCCCGCTCGGCCCGCAGCTCGTCCCGGGCCGCCTTGGTGGCCTCCTCGTCGACCTCGCCGTCGGAGGTCAGGACGACCCCGTAGCGCCGCGCCCCCTCCCGGGTGACCAGGCCGCGGTCGACCTCCAGGGCGACCAGGGCCGGGTCGCGGTCCAGGGGGTCGCCCCAGCCGCCCCCGCCCCAGGTGACGTACTGGAGCATGTCGCCGACGCCGACCTTGACGTGGTCGCACTTGGAGGGCAGGACCTCCTCGGTGCCGTCGACGCGGCGCAGCAGCTTGCGGCTGCGGGCCCCGGGGAGGCCGCCGTTGACCCCGAACGGGTAGGTGAACCAGCGGTCGTCATGGATCGACACCTCGCCCGGCTCCAGGAACCGGTAGGTGATGTCGATGCCGTTGCCGCCGCGGAAGAACCCCGGCCCGCCGGAGTCGGCCACCGTCTGGTAGCGCTCGATGACCAGCGGGAAGTAGCTCTCCAGGAACTCGTTGGGGACGTTGGTGAACGACGGCCACAGCGAATGGCCGTCGGGCCCGTCGCCGAAGGGCCGGCCGGGGATGCCGCCGAAGCCGATCTGGTAGAGCTGGAACCACTCGCCGTTGCGGTCCACCCCCGAGTACATCAGGTGGGGCGAGGAGGAGAAGCCGGCCGCGCACAGGAACTCGGGCGCCCGCTGGCCGAGCAGCCCGCCCATGACGTCGAAGATCCGGCCCAGCGCGTGGGTGCGGCACGACAGCGCCGCCGGGTAGCGGGGCTTGAGCAGCGACCCCTCGGGGATCTTGACCTCGACCAGCGGGTAGAAGCCGTCGTTCCAGAGGATCTGGGGATCGAAGACCATGATCATGTAGATGCCGAAGAACATCTTCAGCATGTTCTCGTTGAGGTAGAAGTTGATCGAGCCCTCGGCCTGGGGGTCGGTGCCGTCGAAGTCGAGCACCACCTTGTCCCCGACCCGCTGCATGGAGCAGTGGATCTTGTAGGGCCCGTAGCCGCGGCCGTCGTCGCAGACGTAGTCGGTGAACTCGAGGCGCTCGGTGGGGACGGCGGTCCGGATGAGCTGGGCCATGGCCCGGTAGTTGCGGTCCAGCAGGGCGTCCAGGGTCGACAGGTAGGTCTCGGTGCCGAAGCGGTCGCACAGCTCCAGCACCCGGCGGGCGGCGGTGCGGCAGGCGGCCACGATGGCGTTGAGGTCGCTGCGGTTCCAGGTCTTCATGCGGACCTGGTTGAGGACCAGCTCCAGGGCCTCGGTGGCCAGCTCGCCCTTGCGGTACAGCTTGGTCGGGGGGACGACCACCCCCTCCTCGTAGATCGAGGTGGCGTCGGTGGGCAGGCTGCCCGGGACCTTGCCGCCGACGTCGGTCATGTGGCCGAACATGGCCGCCCAGCCGACCAGGGCCCCCTCGCGGTAGATGGGCAGCAGCACCAGCCAGTCGTTGGCGTGGCTGATGGCGCCGTCGCAGGCGTACGGGTCGGAGGTGAGGAAGACGTCGCCCTCGGAGATCTCGCCCTGGTAGGTCTTGAGGAAGCCGTCGATGAAGCTGCCGAACTGGCCGACGACCATGCGGCCGGCCCGGTCGGCGATGATCGGGAACTCGTCGTGCTGCTCGCGGATGCCGGGCGACATGGCCGTGCGGAACAGCACCGCGTCCATCTCGTAGCGGGTGTTGCGCAGGGCGTTCTCGATGATGTCGACGGTGACCGGGTCGACCTCGACCGGGGCGAACTGGCGCGGGTTGGTCTCGATGACGGTGGCCATGGCCTAGCTCCCTTCGTTCGAGGCCGGGCGGAGCAGCAGGTTGCCGTAGCGGTCGACCTCGCCGACGTGGTCGGGAAGGACCAGCGTGGTCGAGTCCATCTCGGTGACCACCGCCGGCCCCTGGACGCGGTTGCCGGCCTCCAGGCGGGCCCGGTCGTAGACGGTGGCCTGCCGTTCGCCGTCGCCGACCCAGATGGTGGTGGTGCCGGTGGCCGCGGCCGACGGGTCGGAGCCGCCGGCCGGGACCTCCTCGGCCCGGACTCGGGTGGCCCGGCCCTGGACCACCGCCCGCAGGTTGACGAGCTCGTGCTCGGTGTCGAGGGCGAAGGTGAACAGCCGGGTGTGCTCGGCGTCGAACACCTGGCCGACGTGCTCCAGCCCGCCGTCGCGGAAGCGCTCCAGCTCGACGTCGACCGGGACCTCGAACCCCTGGCCGTGGTAGCGGACGTCCACCTGGTACAGGACCGACTGCTGGTCGGGGCCGACCCCGTCGCCGTCGAGGGCGGCCGCCGCCTCGGCGGCCAGTTCGGCCAGGAGCCGCTCCACCTCCTCGTTGGAGGTCTCGGAGAACCGCCGGATGAAGGTCCGGGCCGACTCGTTGCGGACCCGGGTGGTGGCGTCCCCGTAGGCGCACAGCACTCCCGGGGACGGGGGGATGATCACCGGCCAGGAGCCGAGCAGGCGGCCAAGGGCGTTGGCGTGCAGCGGCCCGGCCCCGCCGAAGGCGACCAGGGCGAACTCGCGCGGGTCGTAGCCCTGCTGCACCGAGACGAGCCGCAGGGCGCCGAACATGTTCTCGTTGACGATGTCGACGATGCCGGCCGCGGCCCGGCGGGTCTCCAGGCCCATGGCCTCGGCCACCTTGGCCACGGCGGCCTCGGCGGCGGCCGCGTCCAGGCTCATCTCGCCGCCCAGCAGCGACGGCGGCAGGTAGCCGAGGACCACGTTGGCGTCGGTGACGGTGGGCTCGGTGCCGCCGCGGCCGTAGGCGGCCGGGCCGGGCTCGGCCCCGGCGCTCTGGGGCCCGACCCGCAGGGCCCGGGTCAGCTCGGGCACGTGCGCGATCGAGCCGCCGCCGGCGCCGACGGTGCGGACGTCGACCGAGGAGGCGCGGACGTTGAGATCGCCGACGGCCGTCTCGCGCCCCACCCGGGGGCGGCCCTGCTGGACCAGGGCGACGTCGGTCGAGGTCCCGCCCATGTCGAAGGTGAGCAGGTTGTCGAAGCCGGCCTTCTCGGCGATCCACAGGGCGCCGGTGACGCCCCCGGCCGGGCCGCTCATCAGCATGTTGACCGGGGCCTGCTTGGCCGCCTCGACGCTCATCAGCCCGCCGTCGGAGCGGAGCACGTGCAGCCGGGCCCCGACCTGGCGGTCACCCAGCTCCCGCTCCAGGTTGCCCAGGTAGCGGGAGACGACCGGGCGCACGTAGGAGTTGGCCACGGTGGTCAGGGTGCGCTCGTACTCGCGGATCTCGGGGAGGATGTCGGAGGAGAGCGACACCGGCACACCGGGCAGCTCCTCGGCCGCCAGCTCCAGGATGCGCCGCTCGTGGGCCGGGTTGGCGAAGGAGTTGACCAGCGACACGGTCAGGGCCTCGACCTGGCGGCGGCGCAGCTCGGCCAGGGCGGCCCGGACGCTGGCCTCGTCCAGCGGGCGCAGCACCTCGCCGCGGGCCCCGACCCGCTCGGCCACCTCGACGGTGTGCTCGAGGGCGGCCAGCGGCTCCGGCTTGGGCCAGATGATCCAACCGGCCAGCCCGCCGGGGACGAACGAGCGGGCGACCTGGAGGACCTGCCGGTAGCCCTCGGTGACGACCAGGCCGACCCGGGCGCCCTTGCTCTCCAGGATGGCGTTGGTGGCCACCGTGGTCCCGTGCATCAGGTGGCTGATGGCGCCGGGGTCGACCGACGCCGTCTGGCAGACCTTCTCCAGGCCGGCCAGCACCCCGATCGACGGGTCGGCCGGGGTCGACGGGGTCTTGGCCCGCCAGGTCTCGCCGCTGTCCTCGTCGATCATCAGCAGGTCGGTGAACGTGCCGCCCACGTCCACCCCGAGCCGGTAGGGCATGGTCTGCCTCCTCATCGCGGCGCCGGCCGGCGCCTAGATCACTCCCTGGTCGGCCAGGCGCTCGACCTCCTCGTCGGGCAGGCCGAGCAGCCCCTGGTACACCTCCTGGTTGTGCCGGCCGAGGGCCGGCCCCGGCCAGACGACCCGGCCCGGGGTGGCCGACAGCCTCGGGGCCACGTTCTGCATGGCGATCTCCCCCAGCTCCGGGTCGACCAGGCGGACGATCGCCTGGCGGGCCAGGTAGTGGGGGTCGGCGAGCATGTCGGCGGCCCGGTAGATCCGCCCCGCCGGCACGCCCACCTCCTCCAGGACGTGCAGGAGCCGGTCGGCGCCCAGGGTGGCCGTCCAGCCGGCGATCAGCCCGTCCAGCTCCTCCTGGTGCTCGCCGCGGGCCGAGTGGCTGGCGTAGCGGGGGTCGTCGGCCAGTCCGGGCTGGCCCATCACGCCGGCCAGCCGCCGGAACACCGTGTCCTGGTTGGCGGCGACCAGCACCAGCTGCCCGTCGGCGGTCGGGTAGACGTTGGAGGGGGCGACGTTGGGCAGGATGGCGCCGGTCCGCTCGCGGGTGTAGCCGGCCACCTGGTACTCGGTGACCAGCGACTCCATCATGGCCAGGACGGCCTCGTAGATGGCCGAGTCGACCACCTGGCCGCGCCCGCTGCGCCCGCGGGCGTGCAGGGCCAGCATGGTCCCGAGGGCGGCGAAGGTCCCGGCCAGGCTGTCCCCGATGGAGATGCCCGAGCGGCTCGGCGGGGTCGAGGGGTCGCCGGTGACATAGCGCAGCCCGCCCATGGCCTCGCCGATGGAGCCGTAGCCGGCCCGGGGGGCGTACGGGCCGTCCTGGCCGAACCCGGTCACCCGGACCAGCACCAGCCCCGGGTTCCGCTGGGCCAGGGCGTCGTAGCCGAGCCCCCACCGCTCCAGGGTGCCGGGGCGGAAGTTCTCGACCAGGACGTCGGCCTCCTCCAGCAGCCGCCGGGCCAGGGCCTGGCCTTCCGGGTGGCGCAGGTTCAGGGTGACCGACTTCTTGTTGCGGGCGATCACCGGCCACCACAGCGACAGGCCGTGCGGCTTCTCCCGCCCCCACTGGCGCATCGGGTCGCCCTTGGCCGGGTCCTCGAGCTTGATCACCTCGGCCCCGAAGTCGGCCAGCAGCTGGCCGCAGAACGGCCCGGCCAGGAGCTGGCCCATCTCGACCACCCGCACGTCGTCCAGCGGACCGCGGCCTGGCGCACCCCGGTGCCCGCCAGCGGCTTCCGGTGCGCCCGCCGTGCTCATCGCAGCACCGCCCGGGCGGCCAGGACGTGGGAGCGCATCACCGAGGCGGCCCACTCGGGGTCGCCGGCGGCCAGGGCGGCCAGCAGCTCCCGGTGGTGGGCGTGGCTGCGGGCCAGGGCCTCGGGCGAGTAGCGGTGGAAGGTCCGCCGGACCAGCGAGACCACCACCACGCCCGACAGCAGCCCGACGAGCCGCTGGTTGCCCGAGGCGGCCAGCACGCCCCCGTGGAAGCGGTTGTTGAGCTCGGCCACCTGGTCGAGCTGGCCACGGCCGCTGGCCGCCTCCATGGCGTCGGCCAGCCCGGCCAGCCCGGCCAGGGCCTCGGGGGTGACCCGGGTCGCGGCCAGGGACGCCCCGTAGCTCTCCAGCACCGCCCGCAGCCCGAAGATCTCGTCCAGGTCCTGGTCGCTCCAGGACGCCACCTGGGCGCCCCGGTGGGGCGAGAACTCGACCAGCCCCTCGGCGTCGAGCCGCCGCAGCGCCTCCCGCACCGGCGTCCGGCTCACCCCGATGCTGCCGGCCAGCTCCTCCTCGCGCAGCCGCCCCCCGACCGGGAGCTCCCCGCCGACGATCCCGTCGCGGATGGCCTCGTACGCCTTCTCGGCCGCGCTCGACATAGGGGTTGTATACAACACAAGCGGACCAAGGCCAACTGCGACCTGGCTACGTCAGGAATGTATACAACTGTCCGTCGCGGGTCGCCGCCGGTCCAGCCACAAGGGGACGAGCCCGGCCAGCACCAGCGCGGCCGTGACGGCGAACGCCGCCGGGTAGCCGGTCTGGGCCGCGACCACCCCGAAGCCGAGGGCGCCGGCCCCGATGCCCAGGTCGTAGGCGAGGTTCCAGATGGCGCTCACCGTCCCGAACCCGGACGGCGCCACCCGGCTCAGCATCACCGTCATGGTGGCGATCTGGGTGACCCCGAACCCGCACCCGAACACGGCCATCCCGGCCAGGACGGCCGCCGGGCGGTCGACCACGACCAGGGTCGCGATGCCGGCGGCGGTGGCCACGACCCCGGGGACGAGCAGGACCGCCGGCCCGTGCCGGTCGCCGTACCGCCCGGCCCACCAGCGGCTGCCGGTGGACGCGGCCGCCTGGACGAACAGCGCCACCGCGGCCAGCCGGCCCGAGCTCCCGCCGGTGGCCAGGGGCAGGAAGGTCACCACCACCCCGGCCGCCATGGCCGCCACCGCGAAGGCGGCCGCCGGCCGGACAAGGGCCGGCGTGCGCATCCCGGCCAGGACGCCGACGGGCGCCTCCCGCCGCGCCGCCCGGCCGGGCAGTCCGGGGACGACGATCAGCCCGGCCAGGGCGGCCGCCGCCCCGGCGGCGAACACCGCCGGGTAGCCGGCCTCCCCCACCAGCCAGACCCCGAGCGGCAGGGCCGCCACCCCGGGCACCCCGACGACGATCCCGAACAGCCCCAGCCCCTCCCCGCGGCGCGCTCCCGGGACCAGCGACGCCACCAGCGCCCCGCCGACCACCACCACGATCGCGAACCCCAGTCCCCGGACCACGCTGACGGCCAGGATCGCGGCCAGGGTGGTCGAGGCGGGCAGGGCCAGGGCCGGCGCGCCCAGCAGGACCAGGCCGGCCGCGAACACCGCCCGGTACCCGAACCTGGCCGCGAGGCGGGGGACGGCCAGCTCGCCGGCCACCGTGGCCGCCATCAGCGCCCCCGTGGTCAGCCCGGCCCCGACCCCGCCGGCCCCGACCGAGTCGGCGTACAGCGGGACCACCGACAGCAGCAGGTAGAAGCCGGTCATGGCCCCGAACGAGGCCACGAACACCAGCAGCAGGGCGCGGCTGACGAGCGGCGGCCGCGGGGTGCCGACCGTCACGTGGACGCGCCGGCGCGGTCGCGGTGGTGGCGGAGCGCGGCCATGACCCAGGCGTGGTCGGCCACCCGGGCGGCGAACTCCTCGCCGGGGCGGTCCTGGACGATGCCGACCAGCTGCCGGTAGCGCTCGGCCCTGGGGTCGGTGCGGGCGTCGAGCTGGGTGACCAGCCAGCGCCGGAAGGCCGGGCCGTCGCGGCGCCCCAGCAGCCGGGCGAAGCCCCGGGCCACCGGCGCCACCGCCGCCGCGGCCCGCGGGTCGGCCGGCTCGACCCCGGCGGCCCGCAGCTCGGCGGCGGCGGCCAGCCCGCCGGCGACGGCCCGCGACCAGGCGACGGGGTCGACGCCGTGGCCAACCGCCTCCGCCCCCCAGCCGGCGTTCTCGCGGGTGGTGCGCTGGAAGTCCTCGTCGGCGGCCAGCTCGGCAAGCTCGAGCCAGGCGTCCAGCTGCTCGGGAGTTGGGTCGGCGGGCAGCTCGGGCGTGCCCGCCGCGCGCAGGCGGTCGACCGCGGGGCTGCCCGGCAGGCCCTCGGTGACGCGGTCCCAGAAGCGTTCGAGCAGCCGCCCGCGCTCGGCCGCCTCCAGCCGGGACAGGGCGTGCATCCGGCGCAGGGTGGCCGCGGTCGGGCTGGCCGCGGCGGCCCGG
>DASUPQ010000626.1 GCA_036280995.1 Actinomycetota bacterium
GCAGGCAGACCGGCCGCCGCGGAAGCTGCCAGCGCCGCACGACCAGCTCGCCGACGTCGCGGGGCCGCCGCCCGCCGGCCCGCTCCAGCGTCCGCTCCAGGTCCAGGTCGCCGTCGTCGCGGCCGGGCTCGGGCCCGAGCCGGCCGACCCCGCGCCGGCGGCGGGCACCGCTCCGGGCGGCGCCCAGGAACACCCTGGCCGCCACCCGCCTGGCCTGGGCCCGCAGGTCCGGGTCGGTGGCGCCGGCGAGCGCGGCGACGAGGGCGAGGGCCCGGTCCGGGTCGCGCGCCACCAGGTCGTCGAGGGCGGCGTGGTCGAGCCGCCCGACCGCCGGCGAGATCTCGGCCAGCTCCGGGTGGGCCGCGGCCAGCTCGGCCCGGCTGGCGGTGCGCCGGGCGCCCTCGCGCAGGGCGGCGGCCGCCTCGGAGCCCTCCAGCACCTTTCCCCGGCCGCCCCGGGCTGGTCGGGCGGCCGGGTCAGGAGGGTTTGGCGGCTCCCTGGACTCGGCCAGCAGGCGGTCCAGCAGCTCGGTGAGGATCGCCTCCACGGTCCTGGCCGAGCCGTCCTCCAGGCGCACCCGGCCCGACAGCGCGGCCAGGGCGGCGTCCAGGAGGGTGGCCCTGGCGGGCAGCCGCTCGGCCACGGCTGCCTCGCCGCGCAGCGCCGCCAGCCCGCGCGCCAGGTGGACCAGGTCGATCGCGCCCCGCACCGATGCGCCGGCACGCAGCTCCGGATGCTCGCGGGTGGCCCGGACCAGGGCGACCGCCAGCCAGGCCAGCGGGCCGGTCGCGCCGGCGACCAGCTCGACGATGCGGCGCTCGCCGGCCTCGTCCTGGTAGCCGAGCGCGACCCGGCAGACCCGGTCGGCGATCGCCTGGCTGACCCTGGCGGTGCCGACGGCGTCGAAGGGGTTCATGGCGGCGATCAGCCGGAACCGCCGGCCGGCCCGGACCCGGCCGACCCGGGGGACGTGGATCTCACCCTCGGCCAGGGCGGTGATGAGGACGTTCAGGGTCTCCTCGGGGACCCGGTTGAGCTCCTCGACATACAGCAGGGCGCCCTCGCGCATGGCCAGCAGCAGCGGGCCGTCGTTGAACGCCTCGGGACGGTAGCCTCCCTCCAGCACCAGCGCCGGGTCGTGCGCCCCGACCAGCCTGGCCGGGGTCAGCTCGGCGTTGCCCTCCACGAACTCCAGCCCCAGGCCGGCCTCCTCGGCAAGGCACCGCAGCAGGGTGGACTTGCCGGTGCCTGGCGGGCCCTCGAGCACCACGTGGCGGCCGGTCTCCAGGGCGACGGCGAGCACCTCCGCCTGGCGACGCAGGCCGACGACCTCCCGCTCGGCCCTGGCCAGCATGCGCGCGACCGGGAAGCCTCCTCCGGCGCCCACGGGCCCGGCCCCGTCGGCTGGGCCCGCGACAGGGGTGGGGCGTTCAGTGCTCGTGGAGCATCACGCCCCTGAGGTTCTTGCCGTCGAGCAGGTCCTGGTAGCCCTGGTTGACCTGGTCGAGGGTGTAGGTGTTGGTGACCAGCTCGTCCAGCTTGATGTGGCCGGTGCGGTACAGGTCCAGCATCTTCTTGATGTCGTACTGGGGGTTGGAGTTGCCGAATAGGGTGCCGACGACCTCCTTCTGGAACAGCGTCAGCACCGCGCCGGAGAGCTGCACGGTGAGCTTGGTCGGGTCGGCCAGCCCGGTGATGACCACCCGGCCGCCCTTGCGGATGGCGTCGACCGCCTCCTGGACGACCTGCTCGTTGACGATGTCGACGGTGACGATGGCCTTGTCGGCGCCGACCCCGCGGGTGAGCTCGCCGACCAGCGCCTTGGCCTCCTCGCCGGAGGCGACGCTGTGGGTGGCGCCGAGCTGCTCGGCCTTCTCGCGCTTGTTGGCCAGCGGGTCCACCGCGACGATGTTGGCCGCCCCGGCATGGGCGGCACCCTGGACGGCGTTGATGCCGATCCCCCCGATGCCGAAGATCACGACCGTGTCGCCGGGGGTGACCTTGGCCGCGTAGACCGCCGAGCCCCAACCGGTCGGGACCCCGCAGCCGGTCAGCACGGCCTTGTCCAGCGGCAGGTCCTCGTCAACCTTCACACACGAGTACTCGGAGATGGTGGCGTACTGGGAGAAGGTCCCGATCATGCACATCGCGCCGAGGTCCTGGCCCTCGGCGTGGAAGCGGAAGCTCCCGTCGGGCATGCAGCCCTCCAGGATGGTGGCGCCCAGGTCGCACAGGTTCTGCTGCCCGGTCGAGCACCAACGGCAGTGGCCGCAGGAGGGGATGAAGGCGCAGACCACGTGGTCGCCGGGCTTGACCTTGGTGACGCCCGGGCCGACCTCCTCGATGATGCCGGCGCCTTCGGGGCCGCCGACGATGGGGAACCGGGGCACGATGTCGCCGTGCCGAAGGTGCTCGTCGGAGTGGCAGAACCCGGCCGCCACGTAGCGGATCAGTACCTCGCCGTCCCTGGGCCCGTCGAGGTCGAGCTCGACCACCTCCCAGTC
>DASUPQ010000627.1 GCA_036280995.1 Actinomycetota bacterium
AACCCTCCAGAGCGGCGAGCGGGTGGACGCCGAGCTCGTCGGCTCGGACGCCACCGACGACCTGGCCGTGGTCCGGGTTGCCAAGACCGGGCTGCAGGCCGCCACCGTGGGCCGTTCGGCCAGCTTGGCAGTGGGTCAGCGGGTGATCGCGGTCGGCAGCTCTTTCGGCCTGGAGGGCTCGGTCACTGAGGGCATCGTCTCCGCCCTGCATCGGGTGGTCCTGACCGGCGGTCCAGGCCAGGACAGCAGCGACCTGATCGACGCCATCCAGACCGACGCCGCCATCAACCCTGGCAACTCAGGTGGGGCGCTGGCCGACGACCGCGGCCGGGTGATCGGGATCACCACCGCGATCGAGTCCAGCAGCGGCGCCAACGCCGGGGTCGGGTTCGCGGTCCCCATCGACCGGGCCGTCGAGGTCGCCGACCAGCTCATCGCCGGCCGCCAGGTCACCGTCTCCTACCTCGGGGTCACCGGCGGGGCCGAAGGCGACGACGGCGGCAGCCAGGGCGCCCGCATCCAGCAGGTCAGCCCTGACGGTCCAGCCGCCGACGCTGGACTGCGATCCGGCGACCTCGTCACCCGGGTGGGCGACCGCACCGTGCGGAGCTGGGAGGACCTGGTCCTGGCGATTCGCCAGCTGGAGGCGGGCAGCACGGCCAAGGTCCGAGTGCGGCGCGGCAGCGCCGAGCAGACCCTGCAGGTGACGGTGGGCAGCCGCCCGGTGGACAGCCGATGAGCCCGCCCCCAGCGCCAGCGGACCAGCCGGGTTCTCAGGGAACTCCCAGCCGGTGGACAGGCTCTTCCAAGGTCGGCCCGCGAGAGTGCCGGATCAGTCAGCGGCAACCAAGCCTGGAGGAGGCACGCCCGTGACCACGCCCATGCCTGACCCGGTGATCCGCACCCGCGCACTGGCCCGGACCTACTTGCGTGGCGCGATCGCCGTGCCGGTGTTGGAGGCGGTCGACTTGGAGCTGGCCGAGGGCGAGTGGTTGGCCGTCCTGGGCCCGTCGGGGTCGGGCAAGTCGACCCTGCTGAACATTCTCGGGTTGCTGGACCGGCCCGACGCCGGGGTCTACGAGCTGGCCGGGGAGGACGTATCCGATCTGGGCGACACCAGGCGGGCCGAGCTGCGCAACCGGCGGATCGGGTTTGTGTTCCAGAGCTTCAACCTGCTGCCCCGGACCAGTGCGCTGGAGAACGTGGCCGCGCCGCTGCTGTACCGGGGGATCCGCCGGGGCGACCGGCTGGCCCGGGCCCGCGAGGCCCTGGAGCGGGTTGGGCTGGCCGACCGGATGGACTACGACCCGGGCCAGCTCTCCGGCGGGCAGCTCCAGCGGGTGGCGGTCGCCCGGGCCCTGGTTGGCGAGCCGGCGCTGCTGCTGGCCGACGAGCCGACCGGCAACCTCGACAGCCGTTCCGGGGCCGAGGTGCTGGAGCTATTCACCGCCCTGCACCAGGCCGGCACCACCGTCCTGATGATCACCCATGACCCGACCGTGGCCGCTCGGGCCCAGCGGCGCCTGGTGCTGGACGCCGGCCGCCTGGCCGCCGCATGACCACCCACCCTCGACCGAGAGGAGCAGCGCGTTGCAGCAGAACCCGATGAATCCCGCCGACACCAAGGTGCCGGTCTACGACCGCGGGACGGGCCGGTCCCCGTGGCGGGACCGGCTGGTGGCCGGCGTGCTGTGCCTGGTCGTCGGCGGCGCCGGCGGCTTCGCCCTGGGGCGGGCGACCGCCTCGTCGGGGCCGGCGACGCTGGCCGAGGCGTTCCAGATGGCCCAGGAGGGCGAGCTTCCCCAGGGCGACATGCAAGGCCCAGGTGGCGGCCAGGGCTTCCCGGGCGGTCCGGGCGGTCAAGGCCCGGGCGGTCAGGGCCCGGGCGGTCAGGGAGGGACTAGCGGGCCGTCGGTGCAGGGCGACATCACCAGCACCGACGGCGACGTGCTCACCATCTCGACCCAGGCGGGTGAGCTGAAGGTCCAGCTCAGCGGCTCGACCGAGATCCGCCGGGCGGTCGCCGGCAAGGCCAGCGACCTGGCCGTCGGCGACACCGTCTCGGTCCGCCTCGACCCGGCCGCCTCCAACAGCAGCAACGGCACGGTCACGGCCAGCAGCGTCACCGAGGAGCCGGCCCAGTGAGCCGGCGCCGACCCGGCCGGCGCCGCTGGCTGGCCGCCGGCGCGGTGGTCCTGGTGGTCGCCGCCGGGGCGTTGGCGTGGGTCGTGGCCGGCGGGGACGACACCTCGGCCGCCCAGCCGCTGGCCACGACCACGGCCAGGCGGGCGACCCTGACCCAGACCGTCGACGCCTCCTTCACCCTGGCCAAGGACGGCACCAGCACCCTGGCCAGCCCGGCCGCGGGCACGGTAACCAGCCTGGCCGTCACCGACGGCAAAGCCGTCAAGGCCCTGACCAGGCTGGCCGGGATCAACGGCAAGGCCGTCTACGGGATCCCCTCCAGCTACCCGCTGTACCGGGACCTGGCCGAGGGCGACGAGGGCCCGGACGTGACCGCCCTGCAGAAGGCCCTGGCGGCGGCGGGCTACGACCCCGGCGAGGCCGACGGCGACTTCGGCGACGGCACCGCCGATGCCCTGGCCGACTGGCAGGCCGACAAGGGTCTCGACGAGACCGGCGCCCTCACGCTGGCCTCGTTCGTCTCCTACAAGCCGGGCGCGGTCGTCGACGAGGTCGCGGTCGCGGTCGGCGACCGGGTCCAGGCCGGGGGCAAGCTGGCCACCCTGGCCCCGACCAGCAGCCTGGTCGCCAGCGCCGAGGTGAGCCAGCTGGACGTGGCCCAGCTTAAGGTCGGCCAGCAGGTGACGCTTACCTTCGACGCCCTCGACGGCGCCGAGACCAGCGGCACCGTCGACGAGATCGCTGACACCCCGGCGTCCTCGACCGCCGAGGCCGGGACCAGCATGGTAGTGCAGTACCCGGTGACCCTGCGGATCGGCAAGCTGCCCGGCGGCACCCGGACCGGCATGACCGGCCAGGCGAGCGTGGTCACGGCCAGCCGCCGCAATGTCGTGGTGGTGCCGTCGTCGGCCGTCGGCGGCACTAGCGGCAACCCGAGCGTGCAGGTCGTGGAGGACGGGACCACGGTCACCCGCCAGGTCGTGGTCGGGTTGGTCACCACCCAGGGCAGCGAGATCCTCACCGGCCTGGAGGCCGGCGAGCAGGTCGTGACCGGCGTCACCGCCTCCGACACCGGCGCCACCGGCCAGAACCAGCAGGGCGGCGGCTTCCCCGGTGGCGGTTTCCCCGGCGGGGGCTTCCCCGGCGGCGGCGGACCCGGCGGCGGAGGCGGGGGTGGCGCTCCATGACCTTGGAGGCGATCCGCCTGGCCGTGGGGCGGCTCCGGGCCAACGCCCTGCGCTCCCTGCTGACCGTCATCGGGCTGGTCATTGGGGTCGGCTCGGTGGTCACCCTGGTCGCGGTCGGCAACGGCTCGGCCGCCGAGGTCAACGACCAGTTCAGCCGCCTCGGTAGCAACACCATGACCGTGATGGGCGGGCGCGGCTTCGGCGGCGGGGTCCAAGGTGCGGCCGGGTCCAGCGAGAGCCTGACTCTGGCCGACGCCGACGCCATCGAGCAGCTCGACTCGGTCCGGGCCGTCGCCCCGGTGGTCCAGACCCAGCTGACCATCACCAACGGGGCGACCAGCGTCCAGGCGACCGTGAAGGGCACCACCACCGCCATCCAGGGCGTCGACAACCTCCAGCTCAACGGCGGCGCGTTCTTCTCCGGGTTCGCCGAGGA
>DASUPQ010000628.1 GCA_036280995.1 Actinomycetota bacterium
CACCCCCCGTGCCCGGGTCCGGCTGAGCGGCCGCCACCACCGGCGCTGCCGCTTCGCGTCGGCTTTCAACCGCCGCACCGCGGCATGGTCCCCCTCGGGGTGCACACCGTCCAGCGGCGCCTGCAGCAACGCGTTCGTGACCGCGTCGATGTTCGCGTCCGTCGGCCGCAGCCCGAACCACCGGCGCGCGAACGCGGCCACCATCGGCCGAGCCACCGCCGGCTGCTCGTGCACGACCGCGGCCCGCGCGTGATAGGCCGCCCGCACCGCGCACGCCGCCACCACGCTCACCGGGTGCAGGTACTGCTCGGAGTTCTCAATCACCACCAGCAGCGCGGGGCCGTCAGCTTTGCCGAGGTCACGCCAGTGCTTGAGCAGCCGTACGATCTTCCCGGACCGGCCGGCCGCGAGCTCGCGAACAACCCACGGCCCGGCATCGGCGGTACCGGTGTCTGTGTCTCCGCCCGGCGCCGGCGGTACGAGCTGCTGCACGATCGTCTCGAGCTCGCGAACAACCCGCAGCCCGGCATCGGCGGTACCGGCGTCCGTGTCTCCGCCCGGCGCCGGCGATACGAGCTGCTGCACGATCGTCTCGATCAGGAACCCGGGCACCGCCGCGAGCCGGTCCGGGCGCACCACCTCGCCGGCATCCACACCGCGGAGGAAGGCGCTGGCCGCCGCGGAGGCCAGGACACTGGCCGACTCCTCGTCGACGCCCGGCCACGGCAGGGACGAGCACTCCGGGCACATCCCGAACGGCGCGCTGCTACCGCCGGGCGCGTAGCGGGCCTCGTCCTCCGTCAGCCGGGCCGAACCGCTCCATGCGGCAAAGGCGTCATCGGCACCAGAATCCGCCGGCGATGGCGCCCGCCGCCTGCCCTCGGCCTCGCCGTGCGCGGCCGAGTGACCGCCGGCCTCCTGCTCGTTGTCGTGGTGCATGCGCTCGTTCCTCTCGTGAGCTGGCGTACTCCTTACTCACCAGGCCGCGCAGCACCCCGAGACCGGCAAAAAATCTTGATCAGACCTCTTTCTCCTCGTCGGTACCGGCGGCGCGGTGACCAGCGTGATCCTGGCGCTCGGGTGAAGGGCTCCATGGTTCGCTGATACGCAAGGTGTCCTCCGGGTCGGCCTCCCGGATCTGCGCGAGCACCTGCTCCCGGGTGACCACCGGATCAAGATCGCGCGCCAGGGCGAAGATCGACTCGAAGTAGGGCGACTCCGGATCCTCCGGGTACGGCTCACGGGTAGTCATAAACCTCATCGTCCCGCAACAGCGCGGGCACCCCCGGCCGCGGGTCCCGCGTGGTCAGAGCCGATCATGCAGGCCGTGACGGGCCCGGTCTGCGCGCTGCGGAGCCTGTGACCATGTCCCGAAGGAACGACATTTCGCGTCGGCGCGAACCGATCCAAGGGATGCGCAACGGACCAGATGGGGCTCAGCGCGCCAGTCCTTCAGAAATGGAGCGAGGCCCGCCCCAGTCTCTGGGAGGGCCTCGGTGGCACCGGCGTCAAGCAGACCAGCCCTGCGCCAACAAGGCCAATCCTCGCCGTTCCGTACGTTCTCTTGCCCAAGGTCAGCGAACAAAAGAACCGCTGGGTCCCACTCTGGTGGTTCGGCAGCCCGTTGTCATGACAGCCGTGCGGGGGTCATGCGGCAATTTGTGCACCTTTTCGGTGGTTCGACATGCTCCTGGACATCGTCTGGTTTTTATCTGTCCATCCAGCATCAAGGCTTCTGCGAAGGTTTCCGCCTGGAGGGCGGGTCTCAGCGAATATATACAGTCTTCACTGCGTCATGTCATGATGCTCCTCGTGTGGAGGTCTGGCGCCAACCGGATCTCTGTACGTGCCCAAGGTCAGCAGCAGCACCAGATCGTCCATGATGCATCGGCATGAGAGCCCCTGGCCGGTGCGGCAAGGGCGTTCTGGTTGTGTCCGATCGGAGCCGCAAATGCAGCACGTTGATCATGTTCATGAGCCTCACCGGCTCGGCGCCCCGGCCGCCGACGCGCATGTGTTGACGTCATCCCGGCCGCCCGAGCAGCCAGCGCTTTCTGTCGTGCCACAGCCGGCCTCGCTTACGAGCGCAGGCGGCCCGGACTTCGCGGGCGTCCCTCTGGCGATCTCCAAGAACCCTCCGAGCATGTATCAGTTCATCCTGTTGATGCTGGTGGAGTGCGCGTTCGTACTGGCGCTGATCGCACTGACCGGATGCACGCAGAGCGAGGCCATGAGATCCGCCGCCGTCGTGACATCGGTCAGCGCGGCGGTCTTCTATGCCCGGCCGGCGTTGATCACGGTAGGCCGCCGACTTCTCACCTCCGCCTCCGGCGGCCACCGGTAGCGACCAGCGTGACCACGTCCGTTCGACCGGGCGTGCCAGGCAGCCGGTGCGTGAGTGGAAGGAGGATCTGCTGTGGACATGCCCGTCACGGTGGCCGTAGTCGATGACCACCCCGTGGTGCTCGAGGGCGTGCGTTCCTGGCTCGCCGACGACCCGCGCCTGCGCGTCGTCGCCACCGGCTCCTCGATCGACGACGTCCTGGCCGCGGCCGGCGACGTGAAGGTGTTGTTGCTCGACCTGTGCCTGCACGGCCGCATGGTGATCGATCGGGTCTCCGACCTGTGCGACGCCGGCCTGCGCGTGGTCGTCTACTCCGAGCACACCGACGCGAACACCGTGCTGCGCGTGGTCGAGGCCGGCGCCGTGGCGTTCCTGGCGAAGAACGAGGGCAAGGAGCACTGCGTCCAGACCGTGCTCGCCGCCGCCATGGATCAGCCGTACGTGGCGCCCGCGCTGGCCGGCGCCATGGTCGGCGATCGCCGCCCCGAGCGCCCGGCACTGTCGGAGAAGGAGCGCGAGGCGCTGCTGCTGTGGTTCCAGTCCATGTCGAAGGCGTCGGTGGCCCGCCGCATGCAGATCAGCGAGCACACGGTCAAGCAGTACGTGGATCGCGCCCGGATCAAGTACGCGAAAGCAGGTCGCCCGGCGGCGTCGAAGGCGGCGTTGCTGGCTCGGGCGATCGAGGACGGTCTGATAAAACCAGACGATGTCGAGGAATATCGGGCAAACGCGTTAAAGTGGCACTAGGTAGCGTATACGGCTCTGTTGTGCGTGCTTATGCCGTTATGGTGTTGGATGGCTGAGCGCGGTCGGCGACCTGGGCGGCGAACCGGCGGGCCGGGACGGTGGTCTGGCGGCGGGCGCGGGCGAGGCCGTGGCCGCCGCGTGGTGGTACGTGAGGGCTGCTGGGTTTGAGGAGCAGGCCGTCGGGGGTCGAGTCGACTTTGGCCTCGTGGTAGACGGCCAGGACGGTGGGCATCTGGTCCTCGATGTCGCGTTTGACGTCGTAGAGATAACGCGACCGCTTGCGGGGGTCGTCCGGTATCGGGCCGGTGCCGAACTGGACGGCGAGCATGGGCCAGGTGACGTGGACGGGGTGCTGCAGCCGCCACAGCCGCGACGACAGCCATGCGTAGAGGTCCATGGCCAGGGCGCTGTGCCCGAGGATCTGCAGCGCCTCGAGGTTGAGCGGTACGGGGTTGCCGACCAGCGCCTGGAAGTAGTCGTCGGAGAGCACGATGACGGACTCGTCGACGGGGTGCGTGGGGTTGTCGCTGCGGTCCCACCACACGTCCCAGTATTTGGCGATGCGGATGGCGCCGCCGCGGTCGCGGTCCGGGTTCTTCTTCTCTTTGTCCCAGGTGAACTCGAGGCTGCAGCGCACCAGCCGGCGAACCTGCTCACCGACGAGCGCCCGCGGGCTCATCTTCTTCCCGCCGCTGGTGGCCAGACCGAGGCTGGACAGGAAGCCGTTCATCGACGCGCCGAGCGGGATCGTGGGGCTTTTGTTGATCACGGCGACCGCGTTGAGTTTCGCGATGACCAGCCGTGCCTTCGGCCCGTAGGGCAGGCCGATGTTGCCGCCGTCGGCGGTGTCGGTGCCGGCCGTGACGGTGAGCGTCAGCCCGGCGTTTTGGTGGCTGTAGACCCGGGTGGTGTCCCGCGGCCGCCGTTTCGGCAGATAGGCCAGGGTCATCTCCGACAGGCTGTAGCCCAGCAGCGGGAACTCCCGCGAGTCCATCGCGACGACCTCGTCGAGAAGACTCAGCTGCGTGCTCTTCGGCCTGGCCATGCCCACGACGCTCGCACACGCCCGGATCATCATCAATCCGCGACACCCCGGCGTGTCGCACACCCCACCCGCAGCCCAGCACCGGCTATCCACACCCACCACCGCTCGACTACAAGAGAAGATCTCCCAGAACGAACTACAAGGGGCGCCCAAAAACAGGTCCTGACCTGCGAAAACTCGGAGCAGTGTCGGCTACAAATGCGCGGGGTATCGGCCAGAAATGCACACCAGGCCCGGATTTCGTCGGCCACAAATGCGTGCACAAACCGCTCCGTCCACAGGCCCACAGCCCGGTTATCCCCAGGAAACCAGCCCTCGCCGACCCGATATCGGCCAGAAATGCGTGCACAACCCCACCCCGCCTGCGCACAACCCCGGTCCGACACGACCCGTCACCAGACGACTACCAGTCGATGACCGACAAACAGCCACATGTCCGATTCGAGTATCGGCCAGAAATGCACACCAACGCGAGTAACACTCACGTATCGGCTAACTGTGCGTGCACAACTCTCCCGTTGTCCACAGGCAGACGCTCC
>DASUPQ010000629.1 GCA_036280995.1 Actinomycetota bacterium
CTGGCCACCGAGATCCTCGGGCGCTTCGGCGCCGCACCCGAGGACGTCGTCCTCGGCGCAGTCAACGCCGGCCACCCCGGCGGGATGCTGCCCCTGACCCGCGAGAGCGCCGCCTCGTTCCACGATGCCCGGCTGCCCGGCAACCTCTATGTGGCCGACGCCAGCCTGTTCCCCGAGTCACTCGGCAACCCGCCGATCCTCACCATCGTCGCCATGGCCAAGCGCATCGGGCGGCTGCTCGCCGACGAGATCCGTCCGGACAGCCGACCGCAGCCGCCGCCTCGCCCTGGTGGCCGATCTGGACGCGGATCTGTCCGGGATGCGGGACGGCTGGGAGGCGTTGGTGCCCGGCCGGGTGGGGGGCGGGGTGAGTTGTGGCCACCAGCACGGCCCCTGGGTGCTGGTGGCCACGGATGGCCGCTGGTGCGGTCAGATGAGCCAGCGGTTGCGCTGCACGAACGGCAGCCCGGCCCACCACCGGCCCAGGCCCCAGGTGCGACCGGCGTAGGTCACGGCCAGCGCGATCAGGGCCAGGGCGTAGATGATGTGGTAGTCAACGATCGGGTTGGTCGACATCGACGGCTCACCGGCCGAGGTGAGCTTGTCCAGCGGCCACTCGGCGGCCCACATCAGCACCATCATCACGGTGCCGCTGACCGCCGCGGCCCGCAGCCCGATCCCCAGGATCAGGGCGATCCCGATGGCGAGCAGGCCAACCATGAACAGCCAGTCGGCCCAGGCGGCCCCGGCCCAGGTGTGGAAGGTGTCCTCGAAGGGGCCGACCGCCACCCGGCTGAGGAAGCCTCTGGTGGGCGAGCCGCCGTTGATCCAGGCCCGCTCGGCCGGGGTGGCGTAGCCGAACCCGAAGGTCTTGTCCAGGAACGCCCACAGGAACTCGAAGCCGAGCACCACGCGGAACACCGCCAGGAACCTGGCCGCACCGGTGCTGATGATGGTCTCAGGTGCGGGCTGGGTCTCGGCCCGCGCCGAGCCGTCCATTCGCACCGACTCTTGAATGGCCATGACATGCCTCCTTCTTGCTGATCTCTGGTCAGCAGTGTCGCCGTGGTGCCGGCCCCTGCCATGGGCCGAACGGCCCTCTTCCCATGGGCTAGTGGCCGGCGTTCGGCTCCCTCTCCCGCTCAAGCGGGGACCTTCGGCCCTAAGCAACTCCGGGTTGGGAGCCCATGCTCGGATGTGGCCGGCACATCGGAGGAGGTGGACGATGGTTGTCACCGAGGACTGGAGCTTCCGGGCCGAGGCCGTCAGCAAGGTCTACGACGGCACCAACCGGGCCAACGACGGCATCACCCTGCGGGTGGAGCCGGGCGAGGTGTACGGCCTGCTCGGACCCAACGGCGCCGGCAAGACGACCCTGGTCAAGCAGGTGATCGGGCTCCTCAAGCCGACCGGAGGCCGGATCATCCTTGGACCCTATGACCTGGTCGCCGACCCCGACGCGGCCCGCCAGCTGTGCTCGTACCTGCCACAGGCCCAGATGCCGATCGACTCATTCCGGGTGCGCGAGGCCATCGAGCTGACCGGGAGGATCCGCGGCGGCGACGGGCCGACCGTTCGCCGCCGAACCGACGAGCTCATCGAGGCACTGGACATCACCAAGTGGCGCAACACCATGGGCCAGCAGCTGTCAGGTGGGGTCAAGCGGCTGGTGGGCTTTGCCATGGTGACGGTCCAGCCGGGTCGCGTGGTCATCCTGGACGAGCCGACCAACGACGTCGACCCGCTGCGCCGCCGGCTGCTGTGGGACCAGATCCGCGGCCTCGGCGAGCTGGGCTGCGCCGTCTTCCTGGTCACCCACAACGTGATGGAGGCCGAGAAATCGGTGGACCGCCTGGCCGTCATCGCCTCCGGACGGCTGATCGCCGAAGGCACCCCGAGCTCGCTCAAGGCCCAGGACCGCGGGCAGCTCCGGCTCCAGGTGATGCTCGTTCCCGGGACGGACACCCCGGTGCTGCCGGAATGGGTCCGCCACCACACCAGGGTCGGCCACAACCTCATCGCCAGCATCGGCCGGACCGACGGGCCGCGCGGGATCGGCTGGGCCGAGGAGCTGATCGGCCAGGGGGCGGCCGAGGAATATGCGCTGGGGGCGACCACGCTGGAGGATGTCTACATCCGGCTGACCGGGCATGTGTCCGCCAACGGCCACCGGGAGGGATGACGATGGCCACCGTCGCCCTCCCCCGCCCCAGGACCGAGGTTCGCCGTGGCCCCGCCCACTGGGTCGGCGGCTACCGGACCATGCTCCATTGGCAGCTGGCGAGCCTGCGAACGTTGCTCCCGCTCCTGATCGGGATCCAGGTCCTGGTCGGGGCGGGCTTCGTGCTCGGCATCGCACTGCTCTTCGACGACATCTCCCCCACGGCGGCGCTGTACGTCTCGAGCGGCGCCCCGGTCATGAACCTGCTCATGGTCGGGCTCCTCCTCGGCCCGCAGCTGGTGGCCCAGCAGAAGGCCGAGCACAGCTACGACTTCCTGCAGGCCCTGCCGGTGCCACGGGCCATGACGGCACTGGCCTGGTACACCGTGACGCTGCTGGCCAGCCTTCCCGCGGTGGTGCTGTCGCTGCTGGTCGCCCAGCTGCGGTACGGGATCACGTTCACCGTCTCCCCCGCCGTCGTCGCGGCCGTGCTGCTCACCGCGTTCACCGGGACGATGCTGGGCTACGCGCTGGGGCACGCCCTGCCCAACCCGATGACCATCCAGCTGGCCGAGGGGGTGCTGCGGTTCGTGGTGTTCGGGCTCAGCCCGATCCTGTTTCCCGCCGAGCAGCTGCCGGGCTGGCTCGCCGCCCTCAGCTGGTGGTTGCCGTTCGGTCACATGGCGGTGATCGTGCGGGACTCGCTCGCACCCGAGATGGTGGCCGACGCCCCCATCTCCTACCTCATCGTCGCGATCTGGGGTGTGGGATGCGCCATGGTCGCGGCTTGGGCTCTGGGGAGGCGGAGATGAACACGACAGCGACCCTCCAGGCGGCACCGTCGGCCGGGCAGCTCCCCAGCACCATCCGCTCCGGGGCCGGCCATTGGCTGCGCAGCCTCCACCGGATGCTCCGGTTCGACCTCAGACGAGCCCGCCAGTGGGCGCCCATGATGGCCGTCGCCCAGGTGTTCATGGGGGCCGGCATGGCCGTCATGTACGGCTTCTTCTACCCCGAGGTGGACGAGGCGACCGCGCTGTACATCGCCACCGGGACCCCGACCCTGGCCCTGATCCCGCTGGGGCTCCTGATGCTGCCCGAGAGCGTCAACCAGCAGCGGCTGGAGGGGACCTTCGACTTCATCTGGTCGCTGCCGGCTCCCCGCACCGCCCAGGCCACCTCGACCTTCCTGCTCTACACGCTGATCTCGCTGCCCGGCATGGTGCTGTCCCTGGTGGTCGCCACCGTGCTGTACGGCGTCCAGCTGAGCGTGTCGCCGCTGATCGTGCCGGCGGTCCTGCTCTGCGCCCTGATGGCCGTCTCGGTCGGGTTCGGCATGGCCCTGGCCATCCCCAACCCGATGGTGGTCAGCGTGATCACCAGCGCCCTGGCCTTCGTGGTCCTGCTGTTCTCCCCGATCGTCTATCCGCCCAGCCACCTCCCCGGCTGGCTGTTCGCCATCCACCAGGCCCTGCCGTTCTACAACATGGCCGTGGTGATCCGAGCCGGCCTCAGCGTGGGCCTGGTGAGCGACCTGACCCGGTCGTTCCTCGTCCTCGGCGCCTGGACGGTGGCCGGGTGGGCCATGACCGGATGGGTCATCGGACACCGACGCTGAAGGTCGTGCGGGCCTTCGATCAGCGGCTGCGCACCGGGTGGGAGGCCAAGGTCTTGATGTAGTTGGCCCGCTCGAAGGTGGCCGGGTTGGGGATCGAGCGCTGGCTGAGGCGGCCCCGGAGCTGGTCGACCGTGTCGTAGTCGTGGCGGTCCATCCAGTCGCGCACGCCGACCTCGAGGGGCCGCAGGTGGTCGGGGCCGTTGCGCAGCAGGGCCGAGGTCATCATGGCCACCTCCGCCCCGGCCAGCAGGACCTTGAGGACGTCCTCGGTCGTGTGGACCCCGGTCGAGGCGGCCAGCGACACCCGGTGGCGCCGGTGCAGGATGGCGATCCAGCGCAGCGGCAGGCGCAGCTCGGTCGAGGTGCTCAGCTCCAGCGCCGGCCGGACCTCCATGGCCTCGATGTCCAGGTCGGGCTGGTAGAAGCGGTTGAACAGGACCAGCCCGTTGGCGCCGGCCTCGACCAGCTGGCCGGCCATGTTGGCCATCGAGCTGAAGTACGGGCTGAGCTTGACCGCCAGGGGGATCCCGGTGGCCCGGCGCACCGCCCGGACCACGTCCAGGTAGTGCCACTCGACGTCGCTGCCCGACAGCCCCGGCCGTGAAGACACGTAGTAGACGTTGAGCTCGAGGGCGTCGGCCCCGGCCTCCTCCAGCCGGCTGGCGTAGCCGACCCAGCCGCCCCGCGAGACGCCGTTGAGGCTGGCGATCACCGGGATCGACAGGGCCTCCTTGGCCTGCTCGACCAGGGCCAGGTAGGCGCCCGGCCCGGCGCCGTAGCCGGCCTGGTCGGCCGGGTCCCCACCGGGCCGGGCCGACCCCTCCCGATCGTCCGGGGCAAGGTCCTCCTCGAACAGCGACGGCAGCACCACCGCCCCGGCCCCGGCCGCCTCCAGCCGGCGCAGCCCGTCCAGGCTTCCGGTGAGCGGCGACGACGAGGCGACCATCGGGCTGGGCAGCTCCAGCCCCAGATAGCGGGTACGCAGATCGGCCATGACGCTGCTCCTCCTTCAGAGGGTCGACCTGTGGACTACTTCTTCTGGTCCGCCTGGTCGTAGATGTGGAGCACCTGCCACTGGCCTGGTGCCACTTCCTTCCAGACCTTCCGGAAGACGGGACCGGTGGATTGCGGGGCGGTCTTCCTCCGACGGTGGAGGCGCGGGACCAGACGCCATCGTCTGGCGGTCCTGGACACCGGTCCCCGGTGCTGGGTGGCGGAGTTGGTCGGACTGGTCATCGGTCCTCGCCTCCGGCGAGCGGGTCGTACCTGACATCTCCAGACTCGTTCACACCAACCCCGTCCAGTAGGGGCGGAGGTCCCTCCCGGCAGGAGGCGTCTGGCCCGTGTCCCTGCGTCCGTCTGGCGGTCATACTGACACAAATACCCAGGAAGGAGGCGGCCCGATGACCGGCGGGCAGTACGATCCCGGCCTGACCGAGCGGGGCGCCGGGGTGGTCGTGGACGACCTCGGCGAGCTCGCCGTGGGAGGGGACGGCAACCACCGGCCAGGTGACCGGTGACCACCTGGACCCTCACCTACGACGGCTTCGACCCGGCGTCCGAGCGGCTCCGGGAGACGCTGTGCACGCTCGGCAACGGCTACTTCGCCACCCGCGGCGCCGCCCCCGAGGCGTCGGCCGGCGACGTCCACTACCCCGGCACCTACGCCGCCGGCTGCTACAACCGGGCGGTCAGCCGAGTCGCCGGCCGCGAGGTCGAGAACGAGGACCTGGTCAACCTGCCCAACTGGCTGCCCCTCACGTTCCGGGCCCAGGGCGGGGACTGGCTGGACCTGTCGCGCCAGGAGGTGCTCGGCCTCCGCCAGGAGCTCGACCTGCGCCGCGGCGTCCTCACCCGGTTCCTGCGGGTCCAGGACCCGCAGGGACGCACGACCCGGGTCACCCAGCGCCGCTTCGTCTCGATGGCCGACCCCCACCTGGCCGCCCTGGAGACGACGGTCGTGCCCGAGGACTGGTCGGGGCGGCTCGAGTTCCGCTCGGCCCTGGACGGCCAGGTGACCAACGCCGGGGTGGCCCGCTACCGCGACCTCGAGGGCCGCCACCTGGTCCCGGTGGCGGGAGGTCGGGCCGGCGACGACGTTGTCTGGCTGCAGGTGGAGACGAGCGCCTCGCGCGTCGAGGTGGCCCTGGCCGCCCGCACCCGGATGGCCGGCGAGGACGGGCCGCTGGCCGCCGAGCGGCGGTTCCTGGAGGAGGCCGGCCTGGTTGCCGAGGAGCTGGCCGTGGACGCCCGCGCCGGACAGGCGGTCACCGTCGAGAAGGTGGTGGCCCTGTTCACCTCCAGGGACCGGGCCATCGCCCACCCGGGCGACGCCGCCCGCGGGCGGATGGCCCGGCTCCCCGACGGCTTCGACGAGCTGCTGGAGCGCCACACCCTGGCCTGGGACCAGCTGTGGCGGCGCTGCCGCATCGACCTGAACGGCGACGGCGACCCCGAGGTCGCCCGCGTCCTCAACCTGCACGTGTTCCACCTGCTCCAGACCGTGTCGGAGCACACCACCGAGCTGGACGCCGGGGTGCCGGCGCGGGGCCTGCACGGCGAGGCCTACCGGGGCCACATCTTCTGGGACGAGCTGTTCATCTTCCCGTTCCTCAACCTCCGCTTCCCCGAGCTGACCCGGGCGCTGCTGCGCTACCGGGCCCGGCGGCTGCCCGAGGCCCGCCACGCGGCCCGGGAGGCCGGCTACCGGGGCGCCATGTACCCCTGGCAGAGCGGCAGCGACGGTCGCGAGGAGACCCAGCGGCTGCACCTGAACCCGCGCTCGGGCCACTGGCTGCCCGACAAGTCCCACCGCCAGCGCCACGTCAACGCGGCCGTGGCCTGGAACATCTGGCAGTACTACCAGGTCACCGGCGACCTGGCGTTCCTGGAGGGCTACGGGGCCGAGATGCTGTGGGAGATCGCCCGCTTCTGGGCCAGCATCGCCACCTACGACCGGGCCCTGGACCGCTACCAGATCCTCGGGGTGATGGGGCCGGACGAGTACCACGACGGCTATCCGGAGCGGGACGAGCCCGGCCTGGACAACAACGCCTACACCAACGTGATGGCCGCCTGGGTGCTGTGCCGGGCCCTGGAGACCGTGGAGCTGCTCCCCGACCACCGCCGGGTCGAGCTGACCGAGCGGATCGGGCTGGCCCGGGAGGAGCTGGAACGCTGGGAGGAGGTCAGCCGCAAGCTGCTCGTCCCCTTCCACGACGGCGACATCATCAGCCAGTTCGAGGGCTACGGCGACCTGGAGGAGCTGGACTGGGAAGGTCTCCGGCGCCGCCACAGCGACCTCCGCCGGCTGGACCGGATCCTGGAGGCCGAGGGCGACACCGTCAACCGCTACAAGGCCTCCAAGCAGGCCGACGTGCTGATGCTGTTCTACCTGCTGTCGGCCGAGGAGCTGCGCGGGCTGCTGGAGCGGCTCGGCTACCGGCTGGAGCCGTCGGCCATCCGCCGCAACGTCGACTACTACCTGGAGCGCACCTCGCACGGCTCGACCCTGTCCGGGGTGGTCAACGCCTGGGTGCTGGCCCGCTCCGACCGGCCGAGGTCGTGGCGGTTCTTCACCGAGGCGCTGGCCAGCGACATCCACGACGTCCAGGGCGGCACCACCGCCGAGGGCATCCACCTGGGCGCCATGGCCGGCACGGTCGACCTGGCCCAGCGCTGCTACACCGGCCTCGAGGCCCGCGAGGACGTCCTGTGGCTCAACCCCAGCCTGCCCGAGGAGCTGGACGGGCTCGACTTCGACGTCCGCTACCGCGGCAACTGGGGCATCAACCTCCACCTGACCCCGGAGCGACTGCGGGTCCGCGTGCCCGCCTCCTGCGCCGC
Source organism: Actinomycetota bacterium (assembly GCA_036280995.1). Taxonomy (NCBI): domain Bacteria; kingdom Bacillati; phylum Actinomycetota; species Actinomycetota bacterium. Next base: position 7,626 of record DASUPQ010000629.1, read on the forward strand.
TCCGGTCCGGATCGGCGTCAAGGGGCAGATCGTGGAGCTGGCACCGGGTAGCACCCGCGAGTTCCCGTGCTGAGCGGGTGAGGGCCACCCGGCCCGGCAATGGAGAGACGGTCGGCCGATGCGGCCGCCGCCTGAATGGCGGAGGCTCAGCAGGGAGGCACCCGCCCTCCACACCGCCACCGAGGAGGCGACATCGATGACCGCAACCGAGTCCACCGCGACCAGCCTCGAGGGCCTGCTCGGGACGGTCGGCGAGGCGATGAACGCCGAGGTGGTGGCGCTCGAGGCCGACACCCCGGTCGACGTGGCCCTGCGCCGGCTGGAGCACACCCAGGTGTCGGGGGCTCCTGTCGTCGACCACGGACGCGTGGTTGGCGTGGTGACCCTACGCGACCTGCTCGGCCCCGTCCTGGCCGACGGTCCCGTCCTGACCACCGGCCCATTCCACCGCCGCGAGCACCAGCTGACCACCTACCGGGTGCACGAGCTCATGACCGCCGAGCCGTTGACGGCCCGGCCCGACTGGCCGCTGGTCCAGGCGGTCCTGGCCATGGAGCAGGCCGGCATCAACCGGCTGCCGGTGGTCGACGCGGCCGGTCGGCCGGCCGGCATCCTGACTCGCGACGACGTGCTGCGCGTTCTGGCCCGGCGCATCCGGGGACTTGGTCCGCCGGCAGGCCGCGGATCTCGGATCGAGCCGGACTAACGTGAACCCGAGGCCGGACCGAGCTGTTGCCTCGGCCCGACCCGTCAACCCCGACGGCGACCGACGGTGAAGTAGGCCAGCGGGCCGACGAAGTTGACGAACGCGGCCGCCACCCACAGCCTCTTGTTGCCGCGGATCTGCGCGCTCGGGCGGCGCCGCAGGTCCCAGAGGGTGGCGGCGGCCAAGGCCTCCTGGACCACGACGGCTGCGACGATCGCCGCCTGCTGGCGCCCGCTCAGCTCGCTCCAGCGTTTCCTTGTCATCGTGAACCTCCTTGCCGGTCCGGTTGGTCAGCCGCCGAAGGCGATCATGTACAGCAGCCAGAGGCCGTACAGGATGGTGGCCACGGCCAGATCCAGCAGGAGCCAGGCCACGATCCGCTCGCTCCGGCCGCGCAGGCCCAGGTCGAGCAGGACCGCATGCACGCCGGCGATGCCGTGCCAGGTCACGCAGACCAGCAGCAGGGCCTCGACGGCGAACACGACCGGGTTGCGGATCCAGGCGACCACGTCGGCGTAGGTGCGCAGGCCCCCCTCGACCACGAAGTGCTGGGCGACCATGTGCACGGTGAGCAGGACCAGCAGCAGCACCCCGGAGATGACCTGGGCCACCCAGGCGAAGGTTGGCCGGGGGCGGCGCCGCCAGCGGGTCGCCTCGGTGAAGTCCTCCTTGAGCTGTGTCGCCATCGGTTCCTCCTCGATCAGGCCAGGATGCGTACGGCCGCGACCAGCACGACCAGCCCGACCAGGATGGCCGCGGCCGCCAGCAGGGCCCGGTGCCGGTCGACCAGCAGCCCGGATCCGACCAGAGCCACCCGCAGGCCGTTGAGACCGTGGAAGGCCAGGCCGGCGACCAGCAGCAGGTCGAAGGCCAGGAACACCGGCCGGCGGAACAACTCGACCAGCCCGTCCCAGGCCTCGGGGCCCCGCAGCAGGGTGCTGAGGATCGCCAGGTGCAGGTACAGGTAGGCGACCAGCCCGAGCCCGGTCAGCCGGTTGGCCACAAAGGCCCAGGTGCCGAGGTTGCGCCCGCGCGGGTCGAGCCAGCGCGGCCGTCGCCGTTGCCGGTTCCCGCCGTGGCGGCTGACTTGGGTCATGTGCGGGCCTCCCGGTGGTATCGGCCGACCAGCCGGGGCAGCCGGTCCCGGAGCAGGCGGCCACGCAGCCGCATGATCGCCTCGCCCGGGTCGACCCCGGCCGGGCAGACGGCCGAGCATTCGAAGGCGGCGTGGCAACGCCAGGCCCCGTGAGCGTCGTCGACCAGGCCGAGCACCGCCTTCGGGTCCACGCCGCGTGGTTCCTCCAGGACCCGCTCGGCCGCGGCCAGCGCGGCCGGACCCAGGAATCGAGGGTCCCCGGCGACCGGGCAGGCCGACAGGCACAGGCCGCATTCGATGCAGTCCTCGAAGCGTGCCAGGTCCTGCAACACGGGACCCGGACCCGCCTTCCCGTCCTTCTCCCCGGCGCGCTCGCTGGCCCGGACCAGCGACCGGCCGACCGGCTCGAGGCGCCGGTAGACATGCTCCATGTCCACGACCAGGTCGCCGATCACGACCGCCCCGGCCAGGGGCTCCACCACCACCGGGTCGCCCAGGCCGTCCAGTCTGGTCACGCAGGCCAGGACCTCGCGGCCGTTGACCCGCATCCCGCAGGTGCCGCAGGAGCCGTGCAGGCAGGAATGGCGGACGGTGAGGCTGGGGTCCTGCCGGCGGCGGATGGCCAGCAGGGCGTCGAGCACGGTGGCGCGGGGCCCGGCCGGAACCCGGAACTCGTCGTAGCGGGGGCCCGCGTCGGCCGGGCCGTGGCGGAAGACCTTGAGGAGCACGGTTCGTTGGGCGCTCATGCCGCCCTCCCGGTGTAGTAGGCGGTGTGGGGCGCCAGGACGGTGTCGCGGGTGCGGCATGGCGCCTGGACACCGAGCTTGGTGCAGACGAGGTCGGCGGTGGCCTCGGCCATGGCCCGCAGGGTGGTGGCCTTGCCGCCGGTGATGGTGACGAACCCCTCCACCCCATCGGTGACAGCGTGGTCGAAGCACTTGAAGGTCCGGGACAGCTCGCGGCCGCCGCCTCCTCCGGCGCCAGCAGTGGCGCCGATCAGCGGCCGGGCCGCGGACCAGGCGGCCCGCTCGGCGGCCGAGGCCACTGCCGGGACCAGCCTGGCACCCTCGCGGTACATCGCCTGGACATGCTCGTCGGGGACCTCGAGGTCGTCGGGGTCGGTGACGGTCCAGGCGCTGGTCCCCACGATCGACAGGCGCCGCTGGGGCACCACGATGTCCCCGTCGCCGGCCGGGTGGAGGCGGTTGACGACCAGGTCGCACAGCCGGCCGACCAGCGCCAGGAGCACTCCCGGTGACGGCTGGACCGGTACGGTCGCCCCCGCCATCGCGGCCAGGCGCTCGCACCAGGGGCCGGTCGCGTTGACCACCAGGTCGGACGCCAGCTCGGCCTCCGCGCCGGTCAGGTGGTCCCGCAGCGTGACCCCGGTCACCGCCCGGCCAGCGGTCAGCAGCCCGGTGACCTCGGTGAACGGGCGCAGCCGGGCGCCGTTGCGCTGGGCCGTGGCGAAGAACCGCAGCGGCAGCCGCATGGCGTCCATGGTCGCGTCCGGGACCCACACGGCCGCCCTGAGCGCTGGGGTCAGGCCCGGCTCCAGGGCCAGGGCATCGGCCACGGTCAGCTCTCGGGTCGGGATGCCACAGGCCGCGCAGCCGGCCAGGAACCTCGGCAGGTAGTCCATGTCCTCGTCGGTGAGGGCGACGAACAGCCCGCCGTTCTCCTCGAACGACCCGGGCGCGATGCGGCGGAGGATGCGGTTCTCGGCGATGCACTCCACCGCCGACTCCGGGTCGTTGACCGCGTAGCGGCCGCCGGAGTGCAGCAGCCCGTGGTGGCGTCCGGTGGTGCCCGAGGTCAGCTCGCCCCGCTCCAGCAGGGTCACGGCCAGCCCGCGCAGCGCCAGGTCGTGGGCAAGGGCTCCTCCGGTGCCGCCCCCGCCGGCCACGATCACCTGTGGCGCGTCCATGTCCTGCTTCACCTCCTGGCGGCGCCGGGACCGAGCCGGTCCCGGCGTCGACGCGAGGCGCCTCAGCGCGCGATCAGCACCGGCCGCTGGCTGAGGTGCAGGACCTTGTGGGCCACGCTGCCGAGCAGCAGCGCGGTCAGGTCGCCGCGGCCGTGGGAGCCCATCACGATCAGGCCGGCGTCCAGGTCCTCGGTCAGGTTGGTGAGGATCCGGGCGATGCCGCCGTACTGGGCGCTGCGAAGCTCGCTGCGCGCCTTGATCCCGGCCTCCTCCAGCTCGGCCACGTACCCCTTGGCGAGCTCGATGACCTCCCGGTCGGCCTCGTAGTCGAGGCCGGGGTAGGTCTGGACGTGGGCGGGCAGCAGCTCGGTCACGTGGGTGACCACGACCTCGTCGTTGGTGCTCATGGCCAGCCGCTTGGCCAGCTCGACCGCCTTTTCGGAGTACTTGGAGCCGTCGACGGCGAGCACGATGGTCCGGAACATCGGGTGCCTCCTCTCGAAGTGTGCCTCCAGCATCGATGCAGGAGGCGCTGCCAACGAGTGCCGTATGGCCCGCATGCGACAGGCCGTACGACCGGAGCCGTCCCGGCCCGGCGGCGCGATGCTGTGACCATGGAGGAGATCGCCCGGGTGCTCACCCGACATCCGCCGTCCGATCGGCTCCCGGCAGTTCTGCCGGCGCCGATGACGGCGCAACGGGACCTGCTCTCGGTCCGAGCCGGGACGCTGGCCAGCCGGCCGATCGTCACCTGCGCCCCCGACGACACGGTGGCCCAGGCGGCCCGGCGCATGCGCGACCGGCTCGTGTCGTCGCTGATCGTCGACAGCCGGCCGCCTGGCCTGGTGACCGCCACCGACCTCCGCGACCGCGTGCTCGCGGCAGGCCTTGATCCGGGCACACCGGTACGCCAGGTCATGACCACGCCGCTGCATACCATCCCGGCCGACAGCACCATCGGCGAGGTGATGCTCGCCATGGTCGACCGGGGCATCCACCACCTGCCCCTGACCCGGCAGGGACGGCTGGTCGGGATCGTCTCCGACACCGACCTGCTGCGGCGGGAGTCCCACCATCCCCTGCTCGTCCGCCGCCAGCTCGACCGGGCGGCCGGCCCCGAGGAGCTGGCTGCCTACGCCCGTGAGGTGACCACGGCCGCGGCCCGACTGGTCGGGGTCGGCACTCCGCCGGCTGAGGTCACCCGGTTCCTGACCAGCGCCAACGATGCCCTCTATGTCGGCGCCGCCCGTGACGGGGAGGCGGCGCTCGGGCCGCCCCCGTGCCCGTATGCGCTCCTCGTCCTGGGCAGCGGGGCCCGCCGGGAGAGCACGCTCCGCACCGACCAGGACCACGCCCTGGTGCTGGCCGATGGCACCGCTCCGGGGGCCGATGGCTGGTTCGCCGCCCTGGCCGAGCACCTGGCGGCCACGCTGGAGCTGTGCGGGCTCGTCCGCTGCCCGGGCGACATCATGGCCACCAATCCGGCCCGGCGGGTCCCGCTGGGGGCCTGGCAGGAGCAGTTCATCCGCTGGATAGAGGAGCCGGAGGAGGACGCGGTGCTCGCCGCGGCCACCTACTTCGACTTCCGCCAGCTCCATGGCGAGCTCGACGCCGAGGCGCCGCTTCGGCGGATCGCCGGCCAGGCCGCCGGCAACCGGCGGTTCCTCGGCCGCCTGGCCGTGGCGGCCCTCTGGCGGCGCCCACCGCTCGGGTTCCTGCACCACCTGCGCGGCGACCACCATGGCCGGATCGACCTCAAGGCGCACGGAACCGCGCCGATCGTCGACCTGGCCCGCCTGCTCGCCCTGGATGCCGGCGACCCGGCGGTGGCCACCACCGCTCGGCTGCAGGCGGCGGCCGACCACGGCACCGCCGGGACCGCCGCCACCGACCTGGCCGCCGCCTTTGAGTACCTGCAGCGGTTGCGCCTGCGCCACCAGGCCGATCGACTGGCCGCGGGAGCGGTCCCGGACGATGCCGTCTCCCTGGCCGAGCTCACCGCGCTCCAGCGCCGCTGGCTCAAGGACACGGCTGAGCTTCTTCGCACCTGCCAGGAGAGCATCCGGATCGCCTACCGGACCGACCTGATCGGCTGACCTCCTGCCGTGGCGGCTGCGAGTCAGGGGGCCGCCGGCGCCAGTTCCTTCCGCGCCTCCAGGAACCGCTTCAGGCCACCCCAGTTCTCCCGCTCCTGACGCCGGCCCACACCGACGATGACCGGGGTCAGCAGCCTGTACGGCCCACGGGGCCTGACCACCCACGACCAGCCCATCCGGGTGCCGTTCGCGACAGGGTCGAAGCGCAGGGTCCCGGCGATGTCCGCGGCCGGCATGTGGATCGACGACGCCAGCCGTCGGGGCCGCTCATAGGTCGTGTACTCGATGGTCATCCCGGTGGTCCGGCCCAGCGTGACGGCCTCGGCCCGGAACCGGGTCCCGCGGCCGATGGGGCCGGGCGAGAGCTTCTCGGCCCGGCGGATGCGCGGGTTGTAGCGCGGCTCGTTTCGTTCGTCGGCGACGAAGTCGAACACCTCATGGACCGGCCGATGGATGACAAGCTCGCCCTCTATCCGTGCCATGGCGATGCACCTCCCTCTGCCGTCATGCTGGGCGCCGCCCTGGCGCATTGGCAGGGCCGGAAGTCCCTTGGAGTTCGTCCGTTCGGCCGGGCCACGACCTGGCAGCCGGTCGTAGCTGTCAGCGACGGTCGACTGCGGGCGGTGTAGGCTGCCGGTGATGGCCTCGATCCATGAGCGGTACGAGCGCCTGCTGGGGGCCGGGCTGGCGCTGGCCGCCGAGCTGTCGCTCCCGGCTGCCTTGCAGCGCATCGTGGAGTTGGCGGCCGAGCTGGCCGGGGCCGGCTACGGGGCGTTGGGGGTGCTGGGCCCCGAGGGGACCATCAGCGAGTTCCTCACCACCGGGGTGACGGCCGAGCAGCGGGCGGCCATCGGCCATCTCCCGGTGGGCCGCGGCATCCTCGGGGTGCTGATCGACGACGCCCGCCCGCTGCGGCTGCACGACATCGCCGACGACCCCCGCTCGGTCGGGTTCCCGGCCAACCACCCCCCGATGCGCTCGTTCCTGGGGGTGCCGGTGATGGCCCGGGGGCGGGTCTATGGCAACCTGTATTTGACCGAGAAACAGGGCGGGCAGGACTTTGACGCCGACGACGAGCGGGTCCTGGTCTTGTTGGCCGCCCAGGCCGGGGTGGCGATCGAGAACGCCCAGCTGTACGAGGAGGCCCGTGACCGGGCCCAGCGGCTGGAGGCCCTGCGGGCCATCACCACGGCCATCTTGGCCGGGGTCGACACCGGTGCGCTGCTGGCCCTGGTGGTGGGTCACGCCCGGGAGCTGGCCGGGGCCGATCTGGCCACCCTGGCCCTGCCGGCCGGGGAGGGCCAGCTCCGGGTGGAGGCGGCCGATGGGCTGTTGGCCGAGGAGCTACAGGGGACGGTGTTCCCGGTCGAGGGGTCGGTGACCGGTGAGGTCCTGGGCACCGGCAAGGCGGTGGTCCTGGCCGACGCCGCGGCCGATGCGCGGGTGGTCCAGCCGCTCGTCCGAGCCGGGGTCGGGCCGGCGGTGTTCATCCCCCTGGCCGTGCGTGGCCGCTCCCTCGGCACCCTCACGGTGGCCAATGCCAAGGGCGGCCCGCCCCTGCGCGAGGCCGACGTCCAGCTGGTCGAGACCTTCGCCGAACAGGCCGCGGTCGCCCTGGAGTACGGCCGGCTCCAGGGCCAGCTGCAGCGCCTGGCCCTGCTGGAGGACCGCGAACGCATCGCCAAGGAGCTGCACGACGGGGCCATCCAGGCCCTGTTCGCGGTCGGCATCGGCCTGCAGGGCGCGGCCGGGCTGGCCGGCGACGACGAGGAGCTGCGGGCCCGGCTCCAGGACGCCGTTGAGGAGCTGGACCGGGTCATCCGCGACCTGCGCAACTACATCTTTGGGCTGCGCCCCGGGATCCTGGCCGACCGCCACCTCGACCAGGCCCTCCAGCGCCTGGTCGAGGAGTTCGGCCAGCGCACCGGGGTGGTCGCCATCGCTGCGGTCGACCCGGAGGCCGCGGCCGAGCTGGCCAGTCAGGCCGCCGACATCGTCCAGCTGGCCCGCGAGGCCCTGTCCAATGTCAGCCGCCACGCCCAGGCCACCAGCTGCCGGGTCTCGCTGTACCGCCTCCAGGACGCCACCGTCCTGGAGATCGACGACGACGGCCGCGGCTTCGACCCGGCCCGGGCCAGCGGGACCGGCCAGGGCCTCCCCAACCTGCACGAGCGGGCCAAGCGCCTGGGCGGCCGCACCCAGATCCACAGCACCCCCGGCCAGGGCACCAAGGTCCAGGTCACCATCCCCCGCTGAACAGGCCAACCCTGGGCCCGGCGGTACCCTAGCAGGGCGCAGGATCCTTGACGGGGGTTACCGCCCGCCTGACGTGTGGTTAGCTACTCCACGTGGATCGGTCAACTTCCCGTAGCTGGATGCCGTCGGTCGCCGGTGGGGTCGCCGCCGTGGTCGTCGCCCTGGCCATCTACGCGGGGAGTCGCGGGCTGCGCTACTTCGACGCCGCCCTGGTCGGCTACGCCACGGCCACGGTGTTCCTGGCCTTCGGGGTCGTCTACCGCTACGCCGTCTGGGTGTCGAGCCCCCCGGCCCGGCGCTACCTGCGCCGCGGCTGGCAGGCGTTCTTCTCCTGGAGCAACTTCCGCCGCCTCCCCACCGCCGTGCCCCGCTCGGTCCTCGGCTACCTCGGCTTCCAGACCTTCCTGCGGGCCCGCGGCCGGGGCCGCTGGCTCGCCCACCAGCTGCTGTTCTGGGGAGTGGTGCTGGCCACCCTGATCACCTTCCCGCTGACCTTCGGCTGGCTGGCCTTCTTCTCCGACAACGCCACCGGGCCCGGCTACACGATCTACGTGCTCGGGTTCCGGACGGTCAGCTTCAACGCCCTCTCGTTCCTCGGCTGGGTGGTGTTCCACGGCCTCGACATCGCCGCCGTGATGGTGCTGGCCGGCTGTGGCTGGTTCCTGTGGCGGCGCTTCCGCCACCGCGAGGCCACCACCGGCCAGCGCTTCGGTTACGACTTCTTCCCCCTCATCGGGCTGGTGGCCATCTCGGTCACCGGACTGCTGCTCACCTTCTCCAGCTGGCTGCTTGAGGGCCGCAGCTACGACTTCCTGGCCATCGCCCACATGGCCACGGTCGTGCTGACGCTGGTGTTCATCCCCTTCGGCAAGTTCTTCCACGTCATCCAGCGCCCGGCCAGCGTCGGGGTCGAGATCTACAAGCGGTCGTCCCTGGAGCGCGACGGCGTGTTCCCGTGCCGGCGCTGCGGCCAGCCCCTGGAGGCGGCGGCGTTCGTGGCCGACCTCAAGGAGACCATGGACGAGCTGGAGCTCGGCTTCTCGGAGTGGGCCGAAACCTGCCCGCGCTGCAAGCGGGTCCAGCGCGGCCAGGCGTACCTGGACACGGTCAAGCGGGGGTTCCGATGAGCGACGTCCGGTATCCGGTGGTGGCCCCCGGGGTCGGCGACTTCCGCGGCGCCGGCGGGGCCGAGCCGGCCGCCCACTGGAAGGCCACGGCGGCCGGCGAGCGGCTGGTCCCGACCCACTGCTGCTTCTGCGGCGTCCAATGCGGCATGTACCTCCGGGTGGCCGAGGGCCGGGTCATCGGGGTCGAGCCCCGCAACCACGACATCAACAAGCTGCGGCTGTGCCCCAAGGGGGTGAGCGCCTACCAGCAGGTCCACCACCCCGACCGGCTGCTGTCGCCGCTGATGCGCGACACCAGGGACGGGCCGCTGCACCCGGTCTCCTGGGAGGCGGCCCTTGACCGGATCGTGTCCGAGATCCGGCGCATCCAGTCGACCTACGGGCGCGACGCCTTCGGGGTCCTCGGCGGGGCCAGCATGACCACCGAGAAGACCTACCTGATGGGCAAGTTCGCCCGCGTCGCCCTGCGCACCCGCCACATCGACTACAACGGGCGGCTGTGCATGGTCTCAGCGGCGGCCGCCAACAAGAAGGCGTTCGGCATCGACCGGGCCGGCAACCCCTGGGCCGACCTGCTCGAGACCGAGGTGATCGTGGTCGCCGGGACCAACATCGCCGAGTGCTTCCCCGTGGCCATGCAGTACTTCTGGGGGGCCAGGGACCGGGGGGCCAAGCTGGTCGTGGTCGACCCGCGCGAGACGGCCATGGCCCGCACCGCCGACGAGCACGTGCGGCTGCGGCCCGGCACCGACGCCGCCTTCTACAACGGCATGCTGCACGTGATCGCCCGCGACGGGCTCACCGACGAGCGCTTCATCGCCGAGCACACCGTCGGCTGGGAGACGGTCCGGGACACGGTGGCCAGCTACACCCCCGAGCGGGTGGGCGAGATCTGCGGACTCGACCCGCGCCAGATCGAGCGGGTGGCCCACCTGTGGGGCCGGGCCCGGCGCTGCTGGGCGGCCCACGGCCGCGGGCTGGAGCAGCACCTCCAGGGCGTCGAGAACGTGCTCTCGTGCATCAACGTGTCCCTGGCCACCGGCCAGCTCGGCCGCCCAGGGGCCGGCTACGGCACCCTCACCGGCCAGGGCAACGGCCAGGGCGGCCGCGAGCACGGCCAGAAGTCGGACATGCTGCCGGGCGGGCGCGACCTCTCCAACCCCGAGCACCGCGCCTATGTCGCCGGCGTCTGGGGGATCGCCGAGGCCGACCTGCCCCACAAGGGCACCTCGATGCACGAGATGGTCTGGCAGATGGCCGACGGCCAGATCCGCGGCCTGCTCGGCATGTGCAACAACCCGTTCGTGTCCCTGCCCAACCAGGCGGTGGTCCGGGCCGGCTACGAGGCGCTCGAGTTCCACGTCCAGTCCGACTTCTTCCTGTCCGAGACGGCGGCCCGGGCCGACGTGGTCCTTCCCTCGACCGTCTGGGCCGAGGACGAGGGGCTGACCACCAACGGCGAGGGCCGGGTGATCAAGCACAACAAGGCGGTGGAACCGCCCGGGGAGACCCGCACCGACTGGGAGATCCTCTGCGAGCTGGCCCGCCGGCTCGGGTCGGGCGACAAGTTTCCCTTCAGGAGCCCGGCCGAGATCCTGGACGAGCTGCGGGTCGCCTCCAAGGGCGGGGTGGCCGACTACTACGGCATCACCTATGAGAAGGTCGAGGCCACCGGCGGGGTGTTCTGGCCCTGCCCGACCCTTGAGCACCCGGGCACGCCGCGGCCGTTCGAGGGCGGCCGCTTCTACCACCCCGACGGCAAGGCCCGCTTCATCGCCGTCGAGTGGCGGCCCCCGGCCGAGCCGCCCGACGAGGCGTTCCCGCTGCGGCTGACCACCGGCCGGACGGTGGCCCACTTCCTGTCCGGCAACCAGACCCGGCGGCTGCCCGGCCTGGTCGAGCAGACCCCCCGGCCCTGGGTCGAGGTCCACCCCGGGCTCGGCTTCGCCGACGGCGACCCGGTGCGGGTGGTGACCCGCCGCGGCGCCGTCACCTACCCGGCCCTGGTCACCGAGGCCATCCGGGCCGACACGGTCTTCGTCCCCTACCACTGGGCGGGGGCGGTGGCCGCCAACGTGCTCACCATCGACGCCCTCGACCCGATCTCCAAGATGCCCGAGTTCAAGGTGTGCGCCTGCCGGGTCGAGCGCGGCCAGGCGGTCGACCCGGTCCCGGCGCCGCCCATGCCGCCCGGCGAGCACCCCTACCGGCCGGAGACGGCGCCGCTGACCGAGCGGGGCTCGCCGACCTCGCCCCAGGGAAGGGGGACCGCGGACTCATGATGGGCACGACGCTCTTCATCGACCCGGGCCGCTGCATCGGCTGCCAGGCGTGCGTGGCCGGCTGCCGCGAGTGCGACTCGCACCGCGGCAAGTCCATGATCCACCTGGACTACATCGACGTCGGCCGGACCGCGGCGGCCATGCCCACGGTCTGCATGCACTGCGAGGACCCGGTGGCCCCGTGCGCCGAGGTCTGCCCGGCCGACGCGATCCTGGTCACCGCCGACGGGGTCGTCCAGGAGGCGGCCAAGGAGCGCTGCATCGGCTGCGGCAACTGCGTCGACGCCTGCCCGTTCGGGGTGCCCAAGCTGGATGTGGCCGAGATGCTCCAGTACAAGTGCAACCTCTGCTACGACCGCACCTCGGTCGGCCTGGCCCCGATGTGCGCCACCGTCTGCCCCACCGGGGCCATCTTCTACGGCTCGATCGAGGAGCTGGAGGCCGACCGGCCGGGCGCCCAGGCCATCGACGTGTTCCGCTTCGGGTCGGCCGAGGTCCGCACCGGCTGCGCCGTGGTCGCCCCGGAGGCGTTCGCCGGCCCGGTCCCGGGGGGCATGTGATGGGCGGAGGCCGCAGGGCCGGAGGGGCCGGAGGGGCCCAGCTGGAGCGGATCCGGGCCGACACGCCGGTCACCCGCCGCGACTACCTGCGCATCCTGGTCACGGTGTCGGCCGGGCTGGCCGCGGGCGCGGCCGGGGTCGCGATCGGGCTGTTCCGGCGTCACGGCAGCGGCACGGCCGCCCCGGCCAAGGTCGCGGACCGGCTCGAGCCCGGCCAGGCGGTCGCCTTCCGCTACCCCGGCGAGGACGACCGGGCGCTGGCCATCCGCCTCCCCGACGGACGGCTGGTCGGCTGGTCGGCCGTCTGCACCCACCTGGCCTGCGCCGTGCTCTGGCGCGAGGAGGACGGCCACCTCGAGTGCCCATGCCACGACGGCGTGTTCGACCCCGCCACCGGGGAGGTCGTCGCCGGCCCGCCCCCACGTCCCCTCCCGGCCGTCCGCCTGCGCGAGGACGCCACCGGCATCTGGGCCGTGGGGACCGGCTGATGGCCACCCGCGACCCCGGCGAGCCCCAGGGCCCCGGCGCCCCGCTGCATCCCGGGGAGGCGCGCGACCTGGACCGCGACGTCGACCCGGCGCACCCCTACCGGGCCCGCCAGCTCGCCCCCTACCGGCGCGACGCCGGGCTGCACGACAGCGGGCTCACCGGCCGCTACCCGGGGCTGCGGGGCAGCGGCAGCCGCGACCCCCGGGTCCACTCCAGCGGCCCCGGCCCGGGCGCCGGCACCGACCGCGAGCCGGACCGGGCCTCGGTGCTCAACGCCCGCATCGCGATCGTCGCCACCGTGGTCGTCGGCCAGCTCTGGGGGCTGATGGTCGCCCTCAACGCCTGGCTCGACCACCGCACCGGCCAGGTCTGGCTGCTGCTCGGCTTCCAGGTCCTCTCGTTCGCCATCGCCGCGGCCGTCTGGCTGGCCGGGCCGCGTGACCGCTGACCCCGCAAGGAGCACCGCCATGACCCAGGAGACGCTGCCCCCGACCGCGTCCCGGCAGCGGACCGCGCCGGCCGCCGGCCGCGGCATGGCCCTGGCCCTGGCCACCATCGGGTTCGCGGTCAACTTCTGGGCCTGGTCGCTGCTGAGCCCGCTCGCCCCCGGGTACCAGGAGGAGCTCGGGCTGAGCCCGCTGGCGGTGTCGGTGATGGTGGCCGTGCCGGTGATCGTCGGGTCGCTCGGCCGCATCCCGCTGGGCGCCCTGACCGACCGCTACGGCGGCCGGATCGTGTTCGCCGCCCTGTCGTTCGTGGTCATCGTGCCGGTGCTGTTCCTGGCCGCGGCCACCTCGTACCCTGCCCTGCTCCTGGGCGGCCTGTTCCTCGGGCTCGGCGGGGCCTCGTTCGCGGTCGGGGTGCCGTTCGTCAACGCCTGGTTCCCGCCCGAGCGCCGCGGGGTCGCGCTCGGCATCTACGGCATGGGCAACATCGGCACCGCCATCTCCGGCTTCGTCAGCCCGCGGGTGGCCAGCTCGCTCGGCCGGCCCTGGGCGTTCCTGATCGTGGCCGTCGGCCTGGCCGCGGTCGGCCTCGCCTTCCTGGTCCTGGGCCGCGACGCCCCCGACCGGCCACGGGCCACCGAGCCGTTCCTGACCCGGTTCCTGGCCGCCACCCGCATGCCCATCGCCCGCGACCTGGCCGTGCTGTATGCCATCACCTTCGGCGGCTTCGTCGCCTTCGGCGTGTACCTGCCCACGTTCCTCAAGACCGTCTACGGCCTGGAGACCACCGACGCCGCCTCCCGGGCGGCCGGGTTCGTGGTCCTGGCCACCCTGGCCCGCCCCGCCGGGGGCTGGCTGGCCGACCGCATCACCGGCGTTCCCGTCCTCAAGTGGTCCCTCGGCGTGGTCGCGGCCGGCGCCGTGGTCGCCGCCTTCCAGCCTCCGATCGTGCTCGCCACCGTCGCCTTCCTGACCATGGCGGCCGCCCTCGGCCTCGGCAACGGGGCCGTGTTCGCCCTGGTCGGCACCAGGGTCCCGGCGGCCAGCGTCGGCAGCGTGACCGGCCTGGTCGGCGCCGCCGGCGGCCTCGGCGGGTTCCTCCCGCCGATCGTCATGGGCCTGGTCTACCAGGCCACCGGCGACTACGCGATCGGCCTGATGCTGCTGAGCGACGTCGCCCTGGCCGGCCTGGTCTTCACCGCCTGGCGCCTGGGCAGCGGCGCCGAGGCCCGCGCCGCCCGCCGGTCCGGCTGAGCCCCGGGCTGGTCAGGCGCGGCGGATCGCAGTCGCCAGCGCGACCGCGGCCAGGGGCACGAAGCTGCCCAGCCCCAGCCCGGCCAGCCACCACCCGATCCGTGGCGGGGCGCCCGCCACCAGCAGGGCCACCCCGAGGTTGACGGCGGCCAGCCGCAGCGGCCAGCCCAGCTCCAGGATCCCCGTCAGCCGCCGGTTGCCCCAGGCCCCGCGCCCGAACACGACCGGCAGCAGATAGGTGAGGGCCCCGGTCAGGGTCTGGAGCGCGAACCCGGCGACCACCACCGGGACCAGCCGCGCCAGCTGGCCGTCCAGGTCGATCACCCGCCGGCTGACGGCCAGGGCACCCAGGTCGGCCACGACCGCCACCACCAGCCACCCCATCCCGGCCCCGAGCATCCACGACGCCGCCGTATGCGGAGGCCGCCGCAGGACGGTGCGGACGAACGGGACCAGGGCGACGCCCAGGCCGGCCGCGTAGATGACCAGCCCGGCCAGCGCGACCACCCGGCGCTGGCTGGCCAGCCCGGCCGCGGCCACCGCCAGCCCACCGGCCAGCGGCGGCAGCGACCAGCGGACGGCCTGCTCCAGCCCAGGCACCATGCGGGTGCGCAGCACCGTCGGCCACAGGGTGAACTGGGTCCCGACGACCGCCAGCCCGACCCACCCGAGCATGTTCAGGTGCAGGTGGGCCAGCCGCAGCGCCCGGTAGGCGTCGGCCGAGGCGGCCGCCCCGCCGGCCAGCCACAGCCCCAGGCCCATGCCAGCCAGCAGCGCGGCCGCGGCGGCCACGTAGAACCAGACCGTCTGGGACAGCCTGGCCGGCAGCGCCCGGGCGATCCGGCCAGCCAGGCCGAGGGCGTGGCCTCCCACGGTCAGCCCGGCCAGGCAGGCCCCGGCCGCGGCCAGGCCGGAACGGCCGGTGTGGACCCCGACGAGCACGCCGACGACCCCAAGGTTCAGAGCGAGCGCCCTGACCACGGCCATCCGCTCCGAGGCCGGCGGCGCCCGCAGCAGTGCCGCCGCGAAGTACTCGCTCCAGACGACGATGGCGTTGGTGGCCGCCCCCAGCAGGACCAGGTGCAGGGCCAGCCAGCCCCCGCCCGGGACCCGCTGACCCAGGGCCAGGACCACCCCGCCGACGGCCAGGTAGGCGAGCACGAACGCGGCCACCAGCAGCTGCCGCGGCGCCCGCCGGGTCGGCCGGGCGGCGGTCATCCCCGGCGCCGGCCGGTGACCTCGGCCACGTAGCTGACCGGCACGATCACCGGTCCCTTGGCGTCGACCAGGGCCAGCCGGCCGGGGTGGTGGTCGGCCAGCAGCTTGCGGCACTGGATCTCGTGGAGTCCTTCATGTGGGTCTCGGGCACGCAGGCGTCTCCTTGGTGCGGGACACAGCCCAAGGAGGGGAGAAGGCGATGCGGCGTCGGGGTCCCACCGAAAGACCCGCCCACCCCGGGCCGTTGGACCCTACGCCCCGGCCTTCGCAGCGTTCACCCTGGTGGCATGTTCGTACGCTACTACATTGAGCTGTCGCTGCCGGTAGCCAAGGTGGAGCAGGCGTTGGCCGGCTCTCCGGCCGGCTGGCTGTCAGCCGTGGCCGGAGAGGCCCAAGCCCGTGGTGATGGGCTGCTCGGTGAGGTCGGCGTTGGACCCCTCGGCGTCAAGTTGCGGCGGCAGGTCAGGATCCAACTGGGCGAGCCAGTGCGCTTTCCCTCCATGACCTCGCTGCCGCTGACCTGGGAGCCGGTCGGTCTGGAAGGGGCGCTCCCCCAGTTGGACGCCAACCTCGAGCTGGGCTCGCTCGGCGGAGATCGGACCCAGCTGGCTATCAGCGCCCGCTACCGCCCACCGCTCGGCGTGGTCGGCCGGGCTGTGGACCGGGTGCTGCTCCACCGGGTGGCCGAGGCGACCGTGAAGGATTTCCTGGACCGGGTCGGCGCGGCAATCACGGATCAGGCCATGACCAACGGTGACGTCCAGGCGATCGGTCCCGAAGGAGGGGTCGAGGCAAATGTCCCCTGACACAGCAACCCGTACCCGCTTGAGCCGGCCCAGCGGGACCTGCGACGATGGAGTCATGAGCGCGCCACCGCTGCGGGTCATGCTGGTCGACGACCACGAGGTCGTCCGCGACGGCATCAAGCTGCTGCTCAACGACCGTGAGGATGTGGTGGTGTGCGCCGAGGCCAGCTCGGCACGGGAGGCCGTGGCCGTAGCCGCCCAGGCCCTGCCAGATGTGATCGTCATGGACGTCCGCCTCTCCGACGGCTCCGGCATCGAGGCCACCCGCGACATCCGCGCCGCCCGCCCCCAGACGGTCGTGCTCATGCTGACCAGCTTCGCCGACGACGAGGCCCTGTTCGCCTCGATCATGGCCGGCGCCGCCGGCTACGTCCTCAAGCAGATCCGCGGCGAGGAGCTGGTCCGGGCCATCCAGGCCGTCGGCGCCGGTCAGAACCTGCTGGACCCGGCGGTCACCAAGGGCGTGTTCGACCGGCTCCGCAAGGGCAAGCACCTCCTCAAGGACGAGAAGCTGGCCCGTCTGTCCCCCCAGGAGGAACGGATTCTTTCCTTGGTGGCCGACGGCCGGACCAACGGCCAGATCGGCGAGGAGCTCGGCCTGGCCGAGAAGACGGTCAAGAACTACGTCTCCAGCATCCTGGCCAAGCTCGAGGTCGCCCGCCGCGCCGAAGCCGCCGCCTACCTGGCCCGCCACACCACCCTGCCCGGCGCCTGACCAGCCGGTCGGTGTTGAGGGCGGCGCGCGTTATCGGGGTCGCGCGGTGGTGAGCCGCCGATACGACTGGTCGCGTCTGCTGCTCTTGCGCTCCCACCGTGAGCTCAGCAGTGGCCGGGCGCCCAGGGTGATGGTGGCTGACCAGCGGTAGGTCATCGGCCAGTTGCGAAACACGGGGGCGACCCGGGTGACGGCCGCCATGAGCGGCGGGAGCCCCCGCGGGCGCCAGCCTCGGGTGACGTCCAGGACAAGGTCGACGTGGTCCTGGCGCCGCTCGACCGTCCAGGTGCCGCCGACGACGGCCGGGGTGTTGTCGATGTCCAGCCGCCAGGCGCCGGTCGCCAGGGTATCGGGCCGGAGCCGGGCAATATCGGGGAGGGCCGGCTCGAGCACCAGACCGGCACGGTGGCCGGCGGTTCGTGCCTGGAGGCTTTCGATCCGGTTCGACGTACCGTCGAACCGCACGTTCCCCGGTGTCCGGGGATCGACGGTGGCGACGGGGCCGTCGCCGGCCGGATTGAGGACGACCGCGGTGGGGGCGGCGGTGTACTTCACCAGCCGACGCCGGTGCAGCCAGCCGCCGGGAAGACGGCCGGTGGTCACCCTCCGGCCACCGATGCGGAGGTCGAAGGCCGGGCCGGTCTTGCGGACCAGGTCGCAGCCGCCCATGAGGAACAAGGGCAGCGAGACCGGGTGCTCGATCGTCGAGCCGACCGGCGCGAGCAGCGTTCCCGGGTGCCGGCGCCGTCCGTCTCGGTCGTCGATCCGCACCCGGACCTCCCGACCGGCCAGGTCGGTGAGGCAGACATCGACGTCGATCCCGCACGGGCCGATTTCGAACCGGGCCGGCTCGATGGACGCCTGGCGCCACTCCCCCAGCTCGCCACCCACCTGGACGTATGCGGGATCCAAGGCCAGGCCAGGCTGGCGGTAGACGTCGAAGCGTCCGTCATGGCGCCGCTTGAACAGGACGATCATCCCCCGGCCGTGGACAGGGTCGTCGAACACCTGGAGCTCCAGGCCCTCGTAGTGGGGATCGTCGGCGATCTCGAAATTGAGCATCCGGTCGACGTCCCACACCTGGAGGTCGAAGGGGCACAGCACCCGCTGACCCCCAGTCCCCTGGTCCGGCTTGTCGGCCCCGAACGATTCGTTCCTGATGCCAGTCGTCGCAATCACCTCCCGAAGCCCCTCAATGCGAGCGTGCCGCCGCCCAGCGCGACAGGGCAGGGTCAACGGTCCCGGCCGTCACGGGCCATCCGCCCATGCCAGCGCCGTCCGCCGGGGCGGAAGCTGGAACCGACGAACGGAGCCTCATGCGCACGACAGTGGCGGTGGAGGGTGGTGCAGGCGACCCGAGACGACCCACGCCCCAGCCGACTTCAGGTCCTGCTCGAGGGTGCCGAGCTGCTGGTGGGACTGCTGCATCTCCTCGTCGGTCATCGGCTCGCGGACCGGCAGCTACCCAGGCAGCTTGGCCGCAAGGACGTCGACCGGCTCGATGACCGGAGGCTGCGCGAACAGCTCCGGCGCCTGGGCCATCAATGCGGCGGCCACCTGGCCGCCAAGGTGGGCTTGGCGGCCGCGTCGTCGGGAAAGGCGTCGAAGATCCCGAACTCCGAGGGTCCAAGGCGGACCGCGAACCAGGCGATGGTCGCCGGTTCCTCCTCCACCAGCGCCAAGCCTCCCTCAAGGAAGCTGACCACCTCAGCCTCCTTGCCGGGCGTGGCCACCAGACGAACAAGTAGTCCCACCGTAACCATCACCGCTCTCCTTCCAAGGAGCCGCCGCCACCAAGCAAACCAACCATCAAGCATCATACTGCGGGGGCGCACGCGCTCGGACAGGGAGACGATGCGGTACGGCGACGGCGGAGCAATCAGCGGACGACCATTGCTCGGGACGCCGATCGCCGCTGGCGGCGACCCAACATGACCAGCGCGGCTTGGTTGGCGTGTGCCGGGGATGGTCCGTTGGTGTCCCCTGGCGCATGCCCAGGTGTGCCCCAGGTTGGCCTCCGCGTTAGGTGTGTGGATCACCCTGCCCGGGTGATGCGCACTCGCCCTGGTCGAGCGACGCTTCCACTGTCGGCTTCCGACTGCTGGGTGGAAGGGAGATGCCCGTGGCAAGCGATGACCGGGGGGCCTTGGCGGCAGCGGCATTCATCTACGGCTTCCCGCTGGTCTTCGACCTCCAGGAGGTCGACCGCTTCACCCGCAACGGCATCGGCGGCGTGCCGGCGACCCCGTTCAACCGCTTCGGCCATGCCTCGACCCTCGCCGGGCCCGAGGACCGGTTCGTCTCGATCAACAACGACACCGTGTACTCGATCGCCCAGCTCGACCTGAGCGCCGGCCCGGTGCGCCTGGAGGTCCCGGACACCGGCGGCCGCTACTACGTGCTCCAGTTCGTCGACGCCTGGACCAACAACTTCGCCTACGTCGGCCACCGGGCGACCGGCACCGGAGCGGGTTCGTTCCTGCTACTGCCCCCCGGCGACGAGGCCGGCCCGGCCGACCAGGGACCGGTCATCCGCTTCCCAACCGCTGTTGCCACCATCGTCGGCCGCTGGGCCGTCGACGGCCAGGACGACCTCCCGGCCGTGCAGGCCCTCCAGGCCGGGCTGACCCTGACCCCGCTGGGCGGCGGGACCGGCCCCGGCCTCCCCCAGCCCGACCCGTCGGTCCCCGAGGACCTCCGCTTCTTCGAGCAGCTGCGGGTCTGGATGCGGGCGTTCCCGCCCGCCGCCCGCGACCTCGAGCACCAGCGGCGGTTCGGGCCGCTGGGGCTACTGGAGCCGACCTCGCCCTACATCGACTCCGACCCCGGACTGGCGGCCATGCTCCGGGCCGGCCTCAAGCAGGGCAAGGAAGGGTTGGAGCAGGCCCTCACCCACAGCCCGACCCCCAAGCAGAACGGCTGGAACCTCACCTTCCACATCTTCGACTACAACCTCGACTT
>DASUPQ010000630.1 GCA_036280995.1 Actinomycetota bacterium
GGAGCGGCATCTGGACCACTGCGTGGGGCCGCTGCTGGGCGAGCATGCCAAGGCGGGCGCCGCCGCGCGAGCCCTACGCGCGATCGCGGCCTTCTTCGCCCAGCTTCGACGAACTGCGGAGCAGTTAGCCTAAATCCGGCAGTTGCCGGAGTTTTGCCGGGGCTGGCGTGGGCGCGTTTCAACCTTGCGGTGTGGGGGCCGGGGGGTTGAGCCAGGGCGGGGAGCGGAGCTGGCGGCCGTACAAGTACTTCCGCAAGGCATGACTGAGGATGCGGGACCACCGTTTGGCGACGGTCAACTGCTCCGCAGTTTGCCACCAAGTCGGCGAAGAACGCGGCGATGGCGCGCAGCGCCTGCACCACCCGATCGCGGCGCCCGTGGCTGGAGGTCACCGTCAGCCGGGTCTGCCCGGCGTGGCGGGTCTGTCGGGCCACACCGTGCAGCAGCAGCGGCCGGCTGGTGATCGCCTCGCGGTGGTGGTCGGGGTCGGCGAGACGGACGAACAGCGTCCACCAGTTGTAGACCAGCGCGATCAACCGGGCCATGTGCTGGCTGCGGTCGAGGTCACGGGTGGTGAACCCGGCCCAGCCCCACTGGTTCTTCAGCTCGTCGAACAGGTTCTCGCTGTCCGCCCGGTCCCGGTA
Organism: Actinomycetota bacterium; assembly: GCA_036280995.1. Lineage (NCBI taxonomy): Bacteria > Bacillati > Actinomycetota > Actinomycetota bacterium. The sequence continues at coordinate 645 of DASUPQ010000630.1, forward strand.
CAGTTGGGCCAGCGACCGCACCTCCAGGTCCAGCGAGGTCACCAGCACGGCGAACTCCCAGACCACCGCGCCTCCTCCGGGCTCCGCCCAGAACAGATCGCCCTGGCCATCGGTGGTCTTGCGCACCAGGGGCCCACGGCGTCGTCGGGCAGGCGGCGGCGGAGCAGAACGACCCGGCGCGAGCGGCTCCAGCCGCTGAGTCGCAGCCGGCCCTCCCGTCCCGACCAGCCCTGGCCGGCGTCCTCCCACCGCCCGTCCATCGACTTCTCGACCACCTGGCGAACGCCGCGCGTCATCCGCAGCTTGAACAGGTAGTCGACGCCCCGCTGCTCGCAGCTCGCCATGGTCGGCTCGCTGCCCCAGTCCCGGTCGCCGCGCACCAGCGACGGCCAGTGGCTGCGCGGCAGCCGGCCGAGCAGGTTCCACAGCGGTGGCCCGGCGTGCTTGGCACGGTGGCGGTTGCCGGCGTCGACCGCCCCGTCCAGCACCAGCCGCACCCCCGCCACCGCGAAGCTGTGGTAGGCGTGCGAAGGCCGGCCGGGCTTGTGCGGGTTATAGCCGACCTCCGCTCCCTCCTGGTGACCGTAGAGCGGCTTGATCGTGGTGTCGGCGTCCAGGATCCACGGCTCGGTCAGGATCGGGCGCGACCCCTGTCGTCCAGATGACCGCAGAGCCAGGTGGCACCCTCCGGCCCCGGGACCCGGCCCAGGCCGCGCCGCGCCGCATCCTCGCTCACCACCCGGGTCATGCCCAAGAGCGGCGGATTGATGGTGTCGCCGCGCAGCGCCGTCATGTGCGCGTAGCGCCACTGCCCGGCCAGGATCGCCAGCATCGCCGTGCCCACCACGTCGCGCGGCTTCGGCGCGTTCGGGCTGGTATAGGCCAGCGGACAATCCGCCATCAGCGCATCGAACCGGCCGCTCACCTTCAGATAGTGGGCGAAGAAGGCCAGGTGCCCGAGCGCGTCACCGCCGCATCTGGTCCCATTCCACGTGTACCGGCCCGGCATACGTATCGACGGACACAGGGCCGCGGACGACCTCCCGCTCAACGCAAGGTAGATCACCCGCCGGGTGCCGCTGCGGGGGCAGCGATAAGTCGGACATACCCCATCATCTCAAACCCTTCCCGCCAACGCACTACCGCTAACTGCCGAATTTAGGATGATACCAGTCGCCACAAATCATGACACGGATGCCCAGGCTCGCTTCGCCACGGAAGTGACGAGGGCGTAGACTCACAAACCAAGTGCGACACCGGCTATGTCCGGGGGTGGCGTCGCGAAGCTGGTGGAAATTCCGGTTCGGCGTTCTCCGGGGTAGGTGACGCTTCGCCGCGTCAGGCGGCGAGGTCAAGGGTTTGAGGATCGAGAGGCTGAGAAAGGGTTTCCCATCCGTCGACCTTTCGCATCACGATCTGGCCGGACGCCAAGAGCGCCCAGAACAGCATTGGCGCCGTCTCGGCGTCGGGCAGCACGGCCTGGGTCTTGATCCGGCGTCGGAACTCCTCGTGCAGCCGCTCGATGGCGTTGGTCGTCCGGGCGGACTTCCACTGCGACGGGTCGAGGCGGGTGAAGGTGAACAGCCGATCCCCGGCTTCCTCGAGGCTGTCGGCCACCGCCTTGCACTTCAGCCGCCATTTACGGAGGAAAGCCCTGCGGCGCTGCTCGATCTCGGCCTTGGTCTCGGCGTAGACCATGTCGCGGTAGTCCTCGGTCAGCTCGTCGTGCAGCGACTTCGGCGCGTGGGCGAGGAGGTTGCGGTGCTTGTGGACCGTGCAGCGCTGGACCGGCGCATCCGGCCACAGCTCGGCCAGCGCCGCCTCGAGGCCCGGGGCGCCGTCGACGATGATGAACGCCGGCGTCTTCAGGCCGCGGGCGTCGAGATCGTCGAGGAACGCCCGCCACGCCGCCCGGCTCTCGCCGCCCATGTTCCTGAGCGCCAGCAGGACCTTCTGCCCGTCCCGGCG
>DASUPQ010000631.1 GCA_036280995.1 Actinomycetota bacterium
GCCGTCGCGTTCCAGGCCGTCGACCAGGACGGTGATGGTGCGGGCGCTGACCCCGAGCCGGTCGCGCAGGGCCGTCATGATCTGGGGTCCTTCCTCGGCGAGTTCGTGGAGCAGCCGCATCCGCGGGTAGGTCATGCCCGCGACCAGGATGCCGGCGTACTGCCATTTGAGGAAGGCCGCCGACCAAGGAGCCGGGCCGATGAACGACCAGGCCGACACCACCACCAGCGCCCGTGTCGGCGTGGTCACCGGCGCCACCGGCATGCTGGGATGGGCCACCGCCATCGAGCTGGCCGCCCGCGCCGCCGACGTCGTCCTCTGCCGGGACCCACCCGCGGCGCCGCCGTCCTGGAGGAGGTCGGCAAGGCCGGGCCGGGAGGGTCGCACCGGCCAGCTCCACGCCCTGATCCACACCGCCGCCGCCCTGACCCGGGACCGTCAGCACAACCGGGCCGGCCATGAGCTGATGTTCGCCACCAACCTGCTCGGGCGGTTCCTGCTGACCCACCAGCTGCTGCCCCTGCTGGAGCGCGGGGCGCCCGCACGGGTCCTGGTCGTGACCGGCCCCTCACCCGACCGGCTCGACTTCGACGACCTCATGGCCGCCAGCGACTTCACACCGTTCGCCCAGTTCCGGGCCACCAACGCCGCCAACCTGCTGTTCGCCTTCGAACTGGCACGCCGCCTCGAAGCCACGGGGGTCACCGCCAACGCCTACCACCCGGGCGCGCTGCAGTCAGAGCTGATGCGCCAGATGCCGGCCATGGTCCGGCTGCTCACCTGGCCGGTCGGTCGCCGACCCGACCGGGCCGCCCACGCCCTCGCCGCGCTCGCGCTGGATGGGCGGTACGCCCAGACCACCGGCCGCTTCTACAAGCGCGAACGGCCGGCCACGCCGCCCAGGAGCTCCCAAGACACCAACGCCCAGCAACGACTGTGGGCCCAATGCCAGCGGCTGCTGAGCATCGAATGACCGTGCCATCGGCGCTCCTGCAGTGCCACCTGAGCAAGGTCTACGCAAACGCGACGTCACCTCGCGCAACCAGCTCGGCCGCGTTCCCCCCAGCCGCCTCAGCTCGGCATGGCTGCCCTGGCCGCCGGTGTTCCCGCGAACCCGGCGCCATGGGGGGAGCGGGTTGGCTTGAACTCAAGATGCGGTTGGGTCTGTTGCCGGCGTGCTGATCAGGCCCCTGCTGCCGTCAACGGCCAGCTGCTGTCCGGTGGTGATCAGGCTTGTCGCATTCGCCACGCCCACCACGGCCGGGATGCCGTACTCGCGCGCGACGACCGCGCCGTGGGAGTTGGCACCGCCCATCTCCATGACCAGCCCGCCGGCGGTGAGGAACAGCGGGGTCCACCCGGGGTCGGTGGAGGGCGCGACCAGGATCTCGCCGGGCTGGAGGTGGGCGCCGGTCGGGTCGAGCACGACCCGCGCAGGACCGGTGACCGTTCCTGCGGAGGCGGCGGTGCCCACGAGCCCGCCATCGGTGAAGGTCATGGGCGGCGGCGTGGCGGCTTCCGGCTCGGTGCCGTCGCTGAGCAGCACGCGGGGGATGTGTCCGCGCCGCAGCTCACGCTCGTACGTTTGGCGTCGATGCGTCACGACGGCACGGAGGTCTTGGCCGTGGAGCCCAGCGGCGGCCTCACCCAGGTCCAGGAAGAACACGTCTTCGGCGGCGGCGAGCCCACCCGCCGCGGCCAATTGCGCGCCCACGGCCGCCAGCTGCTGGCGGGCCTGGGCGAGGACGAGCACGATGTAGTACTTGGGGAGTTCGCGTACGCCGGCGAGTTGCCGTGCCCGGTCGAGCGCGAAGCCCACGGCCCGGCCCCGCACCCGGCCGCGTCGACGGGCGCGCGCGGTGAGGGTGGTGACCATCGCCTCTGCTTGGGCGGCGCCCCGAGCGAACAGCACGTCCGGAGCCCGGTCCGGGTCGTCTAGCCGCAAGTAGTTGGCGAGCACGCCGATGATATGGGTCGGGTCTTCGGCCCACCGAGGCAGGCCGACGTCGATCTCGGCCACGGCGCGGTGGCCATAGCGGTCGAGGAACTCCTCCAGGCCACGCTGCACCACTGGCGGCAGCGTCTGTGTTCGGTAGCGGCCGGCCAGCTCAGCTGCCGGGATGCGCCGGATCACCCTGGCCGCATCAGCGTCGGCGCGGATCCGGGTGGCCAGGCGCCACAGATCCAGGTCCATCTCGGTCGTCACGTTGTGGGGCAGGCCCCGCAGCACCGTGGCAAGCTCACCCGGCCGGGCATCGGCGCCAAGGAGCCTACCTGCCAGGCCCAGCATCGCAAACCCGGCGGCTGCCGCCGGCAGTACCCGCGGGACGAGTGGCGCTGTCGTGTCGCCGAGGATCCTCACGGCAAAGTCCAGCC
>DASUPQ010000632.1 GCA_036280995.1 Actinomycetota bacterium
GACCATCCATCCCATCCTGGCCCGGCTGGAGACCGTGGGCTGGCTGACCTCCCGCTGGGAGGACATCGACCCCCGAACCGAGGGCCGCCCGGCCCGCCGCTACTACCAGCTCACCCCCGACGGACTGGAACGGGCCCGGGCCGCGCTGGCCCGCGCCTACAGCGCCACCGCCCGGCCCGCCTGGCTGCGACCCCTCGGGGAGGAATCATGACCGCCCTGGGGTCCCGGGGGACCGGCCAGGCGGGCCGACCCAGGTGGTGGGCGAGCTTGGCGGTCCGCTCGGCGTCGCTCCCGTTGCCCTCTGAGGACCGCTGGCGGTATCGCCAGGAGTTCCTGGCCGAGCTGTACGGCATGACCCCAGCCGAGCAACGGCACCACGCCGCCGGGGTGCTGTCCCGCGTCTGGACCCTGCGGATCGCCCTCACCGAGCCAGAACGGCTCCTAGTTCAGGAGGCCACCATGACCAAGCCCTGGCGCTGCCGACTGCACCTGCACCGCTGGCGCCTCGAAAGGGGCCATCAGGGGCAGCGGTACCGCGAGTGCATACGCTGCGGCGCCATCAGCGACCCCTCGACGCCACTACCGGGCGGCGGGTTCGGTGGCTATTAGACGGCCAAGGGCGCCAGCGTGGCGTGCGGGCGGGTGATGGGTGCGCCGCCAGGGACTCGAACCCCGAACCGTTGCCTAAGGGAGCGACACGGACGGTTTCTCGACGTGCGGTGTTCCGTCGTCAAAAGCCGTTTACCAGGCCGTTTGCTTGCCGGGGCTGTCCGTTGCTGACCCGTGGATGCCGTCGGTCTGTGCCCCCAGCGTGCCCACAGTCTATCGGTCCAGCAGTTCCTTGAGCTTCCTGAGGTTGGCGGCCACAGCCTCCCGGACACGTGGCACGGCGACTCGCCCAAGAAGCCGGCCAGGGCCGCGGAGTTCTAGCTCGACCGAGTTCGTGACCCGGGTTCCCTCCGGAACGGCGTCCAGGGCATAGGAGAGGCGCGAGGGGAACGGCCCGAGTTGGCCTCGTATCTCCAGCTGGCGGGGCGGGTTGTAGGCGGTGACCTCGAAGCTTTCTTCGCTTCGGCTCGGCACCGAACGCACTTGATGGTAGATCGTCCCTACTCCTACGGCCCCCTGGGAGACCTTGCGGGTCTCGACGATGGCGTAGTTCCACTTGGGGATGTTCTCGAAGTCGGAGAGGAACGCAAACACGTCCTCGATCGGTCTCCTGATCATCACGGTGTTCTCGAAGGTGGCCACAAGCCGCTCCTCCTTGAGGACGCCGAGAGCCTATCGGCCTTCAGGGCACCGTGCCGAGACTTCGACCTTCCCGACCACAGCTGATTCGCCCGCCTACATCATTCCCAGCTGCTTGAGCTCGAGGAGCGTGACCTGCTGATCCTTCCGTTGATGACCGCTCGTTACCGCTGATGCCCCGTACCCGACCGTTGCCACACCCGGCACGAACGCATGCGCCACCCACGACTCAGAGCACACCAGTGTCGCGAAGGCAACTTTGCCTCGCGACGCAGGTCCGGGGATCATGATCGAGACCTGGGCACAACCGCCATATCCGCCGAACGGGCGCGCATCCCTCACGGCGTCCCGGCAAAGGAGCAGCCGATGACCGCCGGCTCGATCAGTCCCTTTCCACTGGTCCGCAAGGGTGACCAGAACCATCCCGTCAAGACCCTGCAGTACCTGCTTCGAGCCCGGGGCCACACCGTCGCCGTTGACGGGATCTTCGGTCCCAACACCGACGCCGCGGTTCGGGCCTTCCAGCAGCAGAAGGGCCTGACGGTCGATGGGATCGTCGGTCCCAACACCTGGTCGGCGCTGATCATCACGGTCCGGCAGGGCAGCCAGGGGGATGCGGTGCGCGGGGTGCAGGAGGAGTTTCAGTTCCGCAACCTGTCCGGCGACCCGAGCAAAGGGTTGCAGGTCGATGGGATCTTCGGCCCCAGGACCGACGCCGCGGTCCGGGGCTTCCAGCAGGCCCTGCATCAGGACATCCCGTCGGTCACGGTCGACGGCATCGTTGGTCCGGTCACCTGGCAGGCGCTGGTCAGCGGGATGCTCTCCTTCTAGGAACCGCCCGCCGGCTGGTGATCGGAGCCTGACTTGTTCCGTGTCAGGAAAGACCAGCCCAACGGGGGCGGCTGGCACCGAGCATTTCCCTGTGTAGATGGCAGGCTTCGGGTGTCCGGGACAGACCGCTCGTGCCCGAGAGTGTCCGGTGGAACCTGCCCAGGTGTACCCCGAGCGCCATCCTTCAAGAGCATGAGAGCCCGCCCGGCGGACTACCGGGCGGGGCTATGTGGCGGTGGCTACTGGGGCTCCAGCAGCCGCACGTTGGCGGCCTGGGCGCCCTTCGGCCCCGACGTCACGTCGAACTCGACGGTCTGCCCCTCATCAAGTGAGCGGTAGCCGGTCGACTGGATCGCGCTGAAGTGCACGAAGACGTCTTCGCCGGACTCAGGGGCGATGAAGCCGTAGCCCTTGTCGGCGTTGAACCATTTCACGGTCCAGGGCCAGCAACGACAGACTGGTCAACGTCCATGAATGGACCGGCTGGGGAACCAAGCTGCACCGGGATGCATTGGAAGATGGCCAGCCTGTGTAGAACGCTCGATGGCATCCGACCCCGACAGGC
>DASUPQ010000633.1 GCA_036280995.1 Actinomycetota bacterium
GAGGTCGACGCGCTCGACGAGCAGGCTGTGGACACGCATCTCCAGTCCGTGATCGACAAGGCGGCCCGCGTCGATATCTCGTTCAACGCGATCGGCATCCCTAATCCGAAGAGTCGTGTGCCCCTGGTCGAGCTGGACGTCGCCCGGTTCTCCCTGCCCATTGCGACGTACACGAGGGCGTACTTTCTGACCGCCCGCCTGGCCGCCCGGCGGATGGTCGCGAACCGATCGGGGGTGATCATGACCGTCACCGCAATCCCTTCGCGGACGGGCATCCCAGTGGTGGGAGGCGGCGGTCCGGCGATGGCCGCCGTGGAGGCGCTCACCCGAGGTCTATCCGCCGAGCTCGCACCTCAGGGTATTCGCGTGGTCGGTCTGCGACCCCAGGGGATGCCGGAGACCGGCAGGATCAAGGAGAGCTTCGAGCTTTACGCCAAGGCGTCGGGAATGACCTGGGAACAGTTCCACGAGTTCGGCGCAGCCAGGACTCACCCACGACGGCTTTCGACGCTCACGGAGATGACGAACGTGGCGGTCTTCATGGCTTCCGACCAGGCGAGCGGGATGACGGGAACGGTCGTCAACTTGAGCCTGGGAAGCCTGGATGACTAGTGGTCGGTCGCCGAGGTGGTTTGATAGGTGAGCCTTGACTTCGCCGGGGAGGACTCCATGACCTCGACGACTGATCCGCAGCTTGTCACGGCCGCTGAGGCCGCCCGCCTGCTGGGCGTCACCCGCCGGCAAGTCCTGGAACTGGCGACCTCCGCCGCCGACTTCCCAGCCGCTGAGCACACCTCCACCGGCGGTCGGGTGTGGCCGCGGGCGGCCGTGCATGCCTGGGTCGCTAACCATCCCGACCAGGGACCGATCTTCACCGGCCCCGACCTCCCACCGGACGGCGGCCATCCCCGGCAGATCTGGGCGGTGCTGAACCGTGCCGCCGACGAGGCTCAACCATCCCTGGATCGGCTACGAGCATCTGGTGCTCGGGATGCTGCACCCCGACTGTCCCGGGGCGGCCCGTCGGGTGCTGGAGTCCTTGGGGATCCGCCCCGAGCCGTTTCGCCAAGCGTTCACCCTCAGCATGGGCGACCCCTGGGACACCACCCCGACCCACACCACGCTCTCACCCGCCACCCAGCTCGTGCTGGAGCGGGCCAACCTGGAGGCCGCCCGGCTCGCCGACACCGAGGTCACCAGCGAGCACGTCCTGCTCGCCCTGATCAGCCGCGACCGCTTCCCGACCCGCTGGGTCGCCCGCGCCGGGATCACCGCTGAGGTGGTGCGCCAGCGGGTGCTGGACGCCACCGAGGGCGTCGTGCTGCCCGAGGCGGCGCCGCTCGAACCACCGCCGCCCGCCGAGGCCGACCTGGCGTACACCTTGGACCTGGCACCCAACCCCCTCGGCCACGATCCCCGCCGGCGGCGCCCCTGGGGTTCAAGAGGGTTCGGGGTGCCGCTGGACCGGCCACCCAAGAAAGGCATGCTGGGACGCCAGTACTTCGTCGACCGGGACGGCTATCCCGTGCTGACCACCGACGGCCGACCGGTGCACATCGTGGTCGACGAGGACACCGTGCCGGTGCTGGACGAACACGGCCAGGAGACGATCGGTCCGGTCGAGATCCCAGAAGGCGCCAGGCTGATCACTGGCCCCGACCCATCCTGACCCAGGTATCTCGGGGCAGCAGGTCGATACCTGGTCCCGCCGCGACACCGCCCTCTCGCCGTGACGCCCACTGGTTCAGACCCGGGCGGCGGTGTGGAGCCCCAGTTGCTGGACCGCGACCTGGATCATCTGGCTGGTGAATCCCCATTCGTTGTCGTACCAGCTCATGACCTTGACCAGGTCGCCGCCGACGACCCGGGTCATGTCCAGCTGGACGATGGAGGCGCGGGGATCCTTGACGATGTCGGCCGAGACCAGCGGATCCTCGGCGACGGCGAGGATTCCCTGGTACCGGTCGCTGGTTGCCTCCTGCCGCAGCACGTCGTTGACCTCTTCGGGCGTGGTGTCCCGCCCCACCACGAAGACGACGTCCGAGATGGACCCGACGACCACCGGGCCGCGCACGGAGACACCGTCGAAGCGACCCTCCATGGCCGGCAGCGCCTTGGCGGTGGCGGTGGCCGCCCCGGTGCTGGAGGGGACGAAGCTCTGGGCGGCGGCGCGGCCACGGCGCAGGTCCTTGGCGCCGCCGGGGCTGTCGACCAGGGCCTGGGTCGCGGTGTAGGCGTGCACGGTGGTCAGCACGGCCTTCTCGACGCCGAAGTGCCGGTCCAGGATCTCCACCAGCGGGGTGATGTTGTTGGTGGTGCAGCTGGCGCAGGAGATGATCTGGGTCTCACCGTCGGGCCGGTTGACCCCGTGGATGATGGTCGGCACGTCCGGGCTCTTGGTCGGGCCGGACAGGATCACCCACCTGGCGCCGGCGCGCACGTGCTTCTCGGCGTCCTCGCGGTTGGTGAACCGGCCGGTGCACTCCAGCACCAGGTCGATCTCGAGGTCGGCCCATGGAAGCTGCTCGGGGTCACGCTCGCTCAGGTACACCAGCGGCTTGCCGTCGATGACCAGCTTCCCGTCGACGGCGTCAACCTGCCGCTCGTAGCGACCGTACACGCTGTCGTACCTGAGCAGGTACACCATGTTCTCGAGCGAGCCGATCTCGTTCACCGCCACCACGTCGAGCTGCGGCTGCTCGAGGGCCAGCTTGAGGGCTGCCCGACCGATCCGGCCGAGCCCGTTGATCGCGACCTTGTTGGCCATCTGTGCCTCCTTCGAGGGTCAGGCCGAGGTCCGCTCGCTGCCGACCAGGTCCTGCTCGGCGGCGAACTCCCCGGCGAACGACGTGTCGCTGGTGAGCCGGAGGATCTTGAACTGGCCGTCGGCGCGCTGGCCGGTCTCCACCATGCGCCGGCGGTACCGGTCGTACTCGCCGGAGCGTACGACCCGGATGATGGGCGGGCCGTAGCGCAGCGACTTCCGCTTGGTCTGGTACTCGTCGTTCTGGCCCCCCAATGCCGCGTCCAGGCGGTCGACCAGCGCCGAACCGTCGTGCTCGGCGACCGGGTCGTCGAACTCGATGAGGAAGACCAGCCGCGGCGTGGTTCCCTCGACCAATTCGGCGACGGCGGCGATGAAGTGGTAGCGGCCCCGCAGCGCGGCCAGCGCCTGGTCGACGGCGGCGAGGACCTGGACCTCGTAGAGCTTCTCCCCGGTGAACGAGACGACGCCTTTCCCCTTCTGGATGAACCGGATGAGCGGGGTCTCGCCGTAGTGCCCTGCGACCTCGACGATGTCGTTCATGTCGTAGCGGTACAGCCCCGAGGCGTTGGTGACGTACACGAAATAGCGTCGCCCGACCTGCAGCTTGTCGACGGTCAGCAGGTGGCGGCCCTCTGGGGCGCGATCGTCGTCTGCGGGGTGGAATTCGAGCACGTTGGTGCCGACCGCGGTCACCCCGGCGTCACCCTGGTCGTTGAGCGGCACCGATCCGCGTAGCTCGGTGGCGTAGTAGCCGAAGTCCCTGACCGGCGTTCCCTGCGGGAAGTAGGTGTCGAACTTCGCCAGGTAGGCGCCGACGGTCCCACCCTTCCAGCACCCGACCGCGGCCAGCTCGGGCCATGCCAGCCCGGGCCGCAGCAGGCCGCCGCCGGCGGCGGCCGCCCGCTCCAGGTGCCTGGCGCGCTCTGGATCCGGTCGCAGGCGCAGGGAGTTCCGAAGGTCCTGGGGCACGGAGAACCGCGAGGAGAGTGTCCCGTCGCGGACGTCGCGGATGATCGGCTCAGTGTGCTCGGCAAGCCGGTCGCCGAGCAGCAGGACGGTGCTGGGGTTGACGGTGGCGATGCAGCTGATGTCCTGGCCGGCGGCCAGCCGCAGCAGCGTGTAGTACTTGGCCTCGTAGTCCTCGATGGCGAAGACCCCATAGGGGGCGGTGTACATCGACTTCACCGGTCCAGGCATGGTCCGGTAGCCGTGCCCGGACTCGGCCCCGACGGGGACACCACTGGGGGCGTGGGACTCGACCTCGGGACTGACCACGCTGAGGATCCGGCCGCCG
>DASUPQ010000634.1 GCA_036280995.1 Actinomycetota bacterium
CCGGCCGGCGGCCAGGCCGGCGACCCGGTCGACAGCTGGATCAACCCGACCTCCGTCCTCGGGGGCGTCCTGGCCGTGGCGGTGGTGGCCTACCTGTCCGCCGTCTACCTCATCTGGGACGCCCGACGCGCGGACGACACCGAGATGGCCGCCTACTTCCGCCGCAGGGCCATGGCCGCCGCCGTCGCCGCGGGGGTCATCGCGGCCGCCGGCGTCCTCGTGCTCCGCGCCGACGCGCGCTACCTCTTCGACGGCCTCACCTCCCGGGCGCTGCCGCTCGTGATCCTCAGCGCCGTCTGCGGAGCCGGCGCCCTCGTGCTGCTGGTCCGCGACGCCGCCCGCGGCGCTCGGCTGCTGGCCGTCGTCGCGGTGGCCAGCATCGTCTGCTCCTGGGGCGTTGCCCAGTGGCCGTACCTGCTGCCGGAGAGCCTGACGGTCTCCGCGGCCGCGTCACCTTCGGGAACCCTGACGGCGGTGCTGGTCGCGGTCGGGCTGGCGGCGGTCATCGTGCTGCCGGGCTTCGTCCTGCTCTACGTCCTCGACCAGCGAGGTCTCCTGCCGGAGGAAGGCGTCGAGGATGCCGGCGATCGGCCCCTGAACCGCTCGCCGGTCGACCAGGTTCGCCGTCCCATGGATCGCTGACCACTGGCCAGGAGGATGTTCTGGAGGTCGACCTGAGCAAGATCCCGTAGACGTCACTGCGGGCTCGCCGCCGCCGACTTATGTTGAACATGGCTGTACGAGTTATGGTACCCTGTAACTCGAACACTGATGTTCGAATTTGCTCGTCGGGAGCAACGATGGCTCAGCCGCCCACCACCTGGCCGCCCCCGTACCCCCAGCGCTGGAGGATCGGACTGCTGCTGCTGCGCGGGCGGCGCGGCCGCCTCGCCCTCCTGGGGTTGCTGCTGGCGGTCAGCTCGGCGCTGCCGCTGGCCGGCCCGCAGCTGCTGCGCGCCTTCATCGACCAGGCGGTGGCGGGGCGACCGATCGCGGCGCTGGCGCTCATCGCCGGCACCTACGTCGCGGTGGCCCTCTCCGGCCAGGCGCTTGCCGTCGCCGCCGCCTACGGCGCCACGCAGCTCGCCTGGACGGTCACCAACGACCTGCGCGGGCTCCTGTTGCGCCACACCCTGGAGCTCGACCTGTCCTTCCACGGCACCCATCCGCCGGGAGAGCTGATCGAGCGGACCGACGGCGACGTCACCGCGTTGTCCACGTTCGTGTCGTCCTTTGTCATGCGGATCGTCGGCAGCGCACTCACCCTCACCGGAGTGCTGGTGGTGGTGTTGCTGGAGGACTGGCGGGTCGGCCTCGCCCTGGCCGCCTTCGCCGCGGTCGCGGCGGTCACGATCGCCCGGCTGCGCAACTCCGCGGTCCCCCAGGCCACCGAGCGGCGAGCGGCCGTGGCCAGGCTGTTCGGCGAGATCGAGGAGCGGCTCGCCGGCGCCGAGGACCTGCGCGCCACGAGCTCCAGAACGTCCAGACCGCGGTCGCCGGCTTCGTCCGGGTCGGCCAGCTGCTGGCCGAGCGTCCGACGGTCACCGACGCCGGTGGGCGCACGCTGCCCGCCGGCGCGCTGCCAGTGGAGCTGGACGGGGTCGGCTTCGCCTACCGCGACGGCGTGCCGGTGCTGGAGGGGGTGACGCTCCACCTGCCCGCCGGCCGGGTGCTCGGCGTGGTCGGCCGCAGCGGCAGCGGCAAGACCACCCTGACCCGCCTGCTGCTGCGCCTGGCCGACCCCACCGAGGGGGTGGTCCGCGTCGGCGGGACCGACCTGCGCGAGGTGCAGCTGGGGGCGCTGCGGGCGCAGGTCGGCCTCGTCACCCAGGACGTGCAGTTGTTCAACGCCAGCGTGCGCGACAACCTCACGCTGTTCGGGGCGGTGGACGCCGACGACGCACGCCTGATCGAGGTCCTGGACAGCCTGGGACTCGGCGGCTGGCGCCGTGCGCTGCCAGACGCCTTGGACACGCCGCTTGGCCCCGGCGGTGCCGGGCTGTCGGCGGGTGAGGCGCAGCTGCTGGCCTTCGCGCGCGTGTTCCTGCGTGATCCCGGGCTGGTGATCCTGGACGAGGCCGCCTCGCGGGTCGACCCGACGACCGAGGCGCGGATCGAGCGGGCGCTCGACACGCTGCTGGCGGGACGGACCGCCATCATCATCGCCCACCGGCTGGCGACGGTCGGCCGCGCCGATGAGATCCTGGTGCTGGAGCAGGGCAGGATCGCCGAGCACGGCGCGCGGCCGGCGCTTGCCGCCGACCCCCGATCCCGCTTCGCCCGCCTGCTGGCCTCCCACCAGGCGGTGGCGGCATGAAGGCGCACAGGGCAGGCCACCTGCCGACCTGGCGGCTTGCCGCACGGGTGGCGCGCTACCGGCTCGGCCTGTACGCCACCACCGTCGCCCTGCTGGCCGCCGCCAATGCGCTGCTGCTGGGGATCGGCCTGATCCTGCGATGGGTCTTCGACGCCCTCAGCGGCGCCGCGCCGGCGGGTCTGGGCGTCTACGCGCTCATCGGCGTCCTGGTGGCGGCGGAGGTGGCGCGGATGGCGGCCGTATGGGGCGGGGTGGTCTGGACCGCCTGCTGGGAGCAGATGAGCGGCCTGCTCCGCCTCAACCTGCTGCACGCCCAGATGCAGAGCGGCGGCCCGGAGGCCGGCACGACGCTGACCTCCTCCGGACAGGCGGTCAGCCACCTCGGCGACGACACCGACGACTTCCTGCGACTCCTCGACATCGGGACCTGGGTGGCGGGAAGGGCGCTGTTCGCCGCCGGGGCCGCGGCCCTCATGCTGCGCATCGATCCCGTCGTCACCGTCGCGGTGGCGCTCCCGCTGGTCGCCGTGATCGTCGCCGCGCAGGTGGTGGGCGGGCGGATCCGGGCCTACCGGCGTGCCACCCGGGCCACCACCACGGCGGTCAGCGCCTTCCTCGGAGAGGTCTTCGCTGCCGCGCTGGCCATCAAGGCCGCCAACGCCGCACAGGCGGTGCTGCGCCGCGGCGCCGCGCTGAACCAGCACCGCCGCCGCGCCGCCCTCCGTGACGAGCTCTTCTCTCAGCTCCTCAACGCCTTCAACACCACCACCGTGGACCTCAGCGTCGGGCTGGTGCTGCTGCTGGCCTCCTCGGCCATGCACCGCGGCGACTTCACCGTCGGCGACCTCGTCCTGTTCACCACCTACGCCAGCACCCTGGCGGAGCTGCCGTACTACGGTGGCCAGCTGCTGGTCCGCTACCGTCAGGCCGGCGTCGCGGTCGAACGCCTGACCCCGCTGCTGCCGGCCGGCGACCCGGCGGCGCTGGTAGCCAGCCGGCCGTTGTATGTGTCCGGCCGGCAGCCACCCGCCGCCGCGGCCACCAGCACCGCCCGCCGCCACGACCCGCTCCAGGTGTTGAAGATCCGCGGCCTCAGCGCCACCCACCCGACCACCGGCCGCGGCATCAGCGACATCGACCTGACCCTGGAGCGGGGCTCGTTCACCGTCATCGGCGGCCCGGTCGGCGCCGGCAAGACCACCCTGCTGCGAGCCCTGCTCGGCCTCATGCCCGCCGAGGGCGGCACGGTGACCTGGAACGGTCACCCGGTCACCGACCTCGCCGCCTTCATGGTCCCGCCGCGCGCCGCCTACCTGCCCCAGGTGCCACGGCTGTTCAGCGAGTCGCTGGCCGACAACGTGCTGCTCGGCAGCGACCCTGACGCCGTGGACCTGGACGGGGCGCTGCGCACCGCCGTGCTCGAGACCGACCTGCGCGGCATGCCCGACGGCCTGGCCACACGCCTCGGGGCACGAGGGGTGCGCCTGTCCGGCGGGCAGGCGCAGCGGGTCGCGACCGCCCGCGCGGTGGCCCGCCGCCCCGACCTCCTGGTCCTTGACGACGTCTCCAGCGCGCTGGACCTCGATACCGAGCGGGCCCTGTGGGACCGCCTGCTGCGCGACACCCAGGCCACGCTCCTGGTGGTGTCCAACCGCCCCGCCACCCTCGCCCGCGCCCACCGGGTCATCACCCTCGACCACGGCCATGTGGCCCAGCAGCGAGAATGCGCATGACAACTCCTGGCCCTCGACACGACCGAGGCGGTGCCAACATGAACGTCAGGCTGATCTCCGGCGAAGCGGCAGAGCTCGGCGAGGGCCCGCGCCTCGACCCCCGCACCGGCGAGGTCCTGTGGGTCGACATCATGGCCGGCCGCCTGTACCGCTGTCGCTGGGACGCCGGTCGACTGCACACGATCGCCGTGATCGAGGTCGGCCGGCACCTGGGCGCCGTCGCGCCCGTGGATGCGCCCGGAGGCGGCTGGGTCGCTGCCGCCGGCCAGGGGTTCGCCCATGTGGCCGAGGACGGGACGGTCACGGTCCTGGCCGAACCCGAGGCGGGCCAGGCCGGCCGTACGCGGATGAACGACGGCGCCTGCGATCCCCAGGGCCGCTTCTGGGCGGGCAGCATGGCCTATGACACCAGCCCAGGTGCGGGCACCTTGTACCGGATGGACCACGATGGGACGGTGACCTCGGTCCTCACGGGCGTGACGATCTCCAACGGTCTTGGCTGGAGCCCGGACGGCACGACCATGTACTACGCCGACACCGGGGACGGGACGCTGGACGCGTTCGACTTCGACGGCGTCAGCGGCGACCTGGAACGACGGCGAACCCTGGTGCGCTGCGAAGGCCCCGGGTTCCCCGATGGGCTCTGGGTCGACGACGAGGGCTGCCTGTGGGTGGCGATGTGGGGCGGCGGGGAAGTGCGACGGTACGCGCCCGACGGCGGCCTGATCCACGCCTGGCCGCTGCCGGTCTCCCAGCCGACCGCGTGCTGCTTTGTGGGCCAGGACCGCGGCACGCTGATCATCACCTCGGCCCGCTTCGAACTGTCAGCCGGGGCCCTGGCCCGCGAGCCGGCCGCCGGACGGGTCATGGCCATCGACGCGGGCGTGACCGGCCCGGCGGCCACTCCGTACCGTCCACGCCCCGGTGTGCTGCCCTAGCCGAGGTCGTCCATCAGCGGGTGGGAGGCTCCAAACCCTGGCCCGCCTCCCAAGTGCCGCCTGCTCGGAGCCGGTAGTGGCGATGACCTGCGATTCCCACTCACACCGGACTGGGCCGGCGGTCCCAACAGTCGAGGAGACGCAACTGTACCCGGTCGTGCGGTTCACCACCGCCCGCGGGCAGGTCGTGCAGTTCCAGGCCGCCCAGAACAGCAACCCACCCAACCACCGGATCGGCGGCTCGATCAGCATCCTCTACGATCCGGCGATCCCCAGCACATGAAGTTCGACACCTGGGGAAATCGGTGGGGTGGGGGCTTCATCTAGATCCGTTTGATGGTCGCCAACCAGGCCGGTGCGCCGTCGTCGTGGTATCTCGTCTGAACCCGGTCCGGTTCGATGGCCGCGACCGTCCATCCCCTGCTGGGGTTGAACGCCGCGCTCAGCTCTTCCTGACTGATGGGGTGCGGGCCAGGATCGGGACCATCGTCACTGAAGCACAACACATACAGGGTTCCATCGTGCTCGGTCACCGACGCCAGACTCGCCACATATCCTGGCCGCTCGTCGCGGTCGAAGGTGTGGAACAGGCCGCAGTCCAGCACCGTCGCGAACCTGCGGCCCAACCGCTCCAGCTGGAACGCGTCAGCGGCAGCGAACTCAACCTCGATCCCACGGTCGTCGGCCTTCGCTCGGGCGATCGCCAGTGCCGTCTCAGCCACGTCGACGCCCAGCACCGACAGTCCCAGCGAGGCGACGTGCAGCGCGTTCTCGCCGGTCCCGCAGCCCGCATCCAGCACCGCTCCAACGAATCCGCCTTCGGCTGCCAATCGCACGATCGCCGGCTGCGGCCGGCCGATATCCCAAGGTGCAGGGCCATCGTGGTACGACGCATCCCAGGGCAGTCCCGTCAGCCGTTCGTGACTGGTCGGGTGCCGACCACCGAACGGATCGTCAGCCAGGGTTCCTGATCGCTCCGACAACTTCGTCCCCTTCCTGCACCTGATCTTGCCACCCCATCGTGGCACGCCAATCCAGGTGGTCCAGCGGGTCGCGCCCAGCGCCACCAGGCGTCGGACCTCGGTCTCAACATCGCCGGTCTCGCATTCCAGGTGCCATCTTCCCGCGGCTTGTTGGTGACGACGCGCCTGGAATGCAGCTGGATCGGACGCGATGATGTGCTGGATGGTCCTGTTGGGTTGGCAGGCCGGCTCGGCAGGTCGGAGGACGTCGACTGGTGGCAGGGGACGGTGCAGTTCCGGATCCTTGGGCCTCTGGAAGTCCGGGATGGCCAGCGCCGGGTGCAACTCGGACGGCCGAAGCAGCGTGCCCTCCTGGCGGTGTTGTTGGTGCACGCCAACCAGGTGGTGGCGCTGGACCGTCTGATCGAGGAGCTGTGGGGCGAGCAGCAACCCGCCCAGGCCAGCGCCTCGCTGCAGGCCTACGTCTCGAACCTGCGCCGGGCGCTGGAACCAGGTCGTCCGCCCCGGACGCCGCCCCGGGTGCTGGTCACCCAGCCCCCTGGCTACCGCCTGCTGGTCGCCCCCGCCGACCTGGACGCCGCCCGCTTCGTGACGATGGCCGAGGAGGGTCACCGGCTGCTGGAGGACGGACGACCCGGGCCGGCCGCCCAGGTGTTGCGGGAGGCGCTTGGGCTGTGGCGGGGTCCGGCCCTCGCGGATGTGGCCGACGAGCCGTTCGCCCGAGCCGAGGGGCAGCGGCTGGAGGAGCTGCGCATCGCCGCCCTGGAGGACCGGTTGGCGGCGGAGCTGGCGCTTGGCGGCCACGCTGCTGCGGCCGCCGAGCTGGGAGAGCTGGTCGGCCGCTACCCGTTCCGGGAGCGGCTGCACGGGCTGCTAATGGTGGCACTGTACCGCTCTGGCCGGCAGGCCGAGGCGCTCCAGGCGTTCCGGTCGGCCCGTGACGTACTGGCCAAGGAACTCGGGATCGACCCGAGCCCGTGGCTGCGCGAGTTGGAGGGCGACATCCTGCGGCAGGCGCCCGCGCTGGACTGGACGCCGCCGGCCGAACGGGCGGACCGGGTCGCGCCGGTGGAGCCGGCCCAGCCGCCGGCGACACCTCCCGCCGTGCCGCCGCCGGCGGCGGGCGACGGCGAGCTGGTGGGACGGGAGGAGCCGCTGGCCCGGCTGGACGCGATCCTGGCTGGTACGGCGGCCGGGCATGGGCGGCTGGTGCTGGTGGCCGGCGAGCCTGGCGTCGGCAAGACCCGGCTGGCCGAGGAGGTGGCCCGCCATGCCGCGACCCTTGGCCTCCGGGCGGTGTGGGGTCGCTGCTTCGAGGGCGAGGGCGCTCCCGCGTTCTGGCCGTGGGTGCAGGTGGTGCGGGCGCTACTCGCCGACGTGCCGCCAGGGGAGCTCGACGCCGTGCTGGGGCGGTCGGGTGGCGAGCTCAGCCAGCTCTTGCCGGAGCTGAAGGAGCGGGTCGTGGGGCTGGAACCCCCCGCCGTCGTGGACCTGGAAGAAGCCCGCTTCCGGCTCTACCAGGCCGTCACCAAGCTGCTGGGGCGGCTGGCGGACGACCGGACGCTGCTGGTGGTCCTGGACGACCTCCATTGGGCCGACGTGGGGTCGCTGCGGCTGCTTGTGGTCCTTGCCGGTCAGCTCAAGCGCATCCGCCTGGTGGTGCTCGGCACCTATCGGGACATCGAGGTCGTAGCCGGCCAGCCATTGGCCGAGGCGCTCGGCGCGCTGGCCCGCGAGCCGGTGGTAGAGCGGATGCCGCTCAGGGGCCTCGGCCGGCCCGGGGTCGCCCGCCTGATCGCCACCGCCACCGGCAGCCGGCCCGTCGAGGGGCTGGTCCGCGCCGTCCACGAGCGCACCGAGGGTAATCCGTTCTTCGTCACCGAGCTGCTGCGCCTGCTGCGGAGCGAGGGCGACCTCCAGGCCGACGATGCGCTGACCGCCGCGCAACATGAGATCCCCGTCGGCGTCCGCGACGTCCTGCGACGCCGGCTGGCTCGCCTCCCCGAGCAGACCAACGCGGTCCTGCTTGTCGCCGCCGTCGTCGGTCGCGAGTTCGACCTCGACCTGGTCGAGACGGTGACCGGCCTCGACGAGGACCGTGCCCTGAACGCGGTCGAAGCGGCCGTGATGGCCGGGCTGGTCGTCGAGGACGAACAGGCGGTGGGGCGCTACCGCTTCGCCCACGCGCTCGTCGGGGAGACCATCTACGAGGAGGTCAGCCGGGCGCGTCGGGTGCGGCTGCACGCACGGGTCGCCCAGGCGCTGCTGGACCTGCATGGGCCCGGCGATCCCGAGCACGCGCTCGAGCTCGCCCATCACTGGTGGGCGGCGTCGTCGGTGACTGGCCCCAGCGCGGCGCTACCCCACGTGGTGGCCGCCGCCGACCACGCCATGGCCCGGCTCGCCTACGAGCAGGCCGAACAGCAGCTCCGCCGGGCGCTGCAGCTGCTGGAATCCATGCCGCCGTCGGGCGAGCGCACCCGGCGGGAGTTCGGCGTGCAGGTGCAACTCGGCAACCTGCTCGGCCAGCTCAGCGATCCGGGGACACCGGAGGCCGCTGCCGCGTTCGGACGAGCCGGGGAGCTGGCCGCCGAGGTGGCCGACGACCCAGCCGCCGTCCCGGCATTCGCCGGCGTCCACGGGGTCTATACCACCCGGGCCGAGCACGACCGCGCGCGGGCGCTGGCCGAGCGGGTGCTGGACGGTGCGCAGCGCTCGAACGACCCGCAGGCGCTGCTGGCCGGTCACGTCCTGCTGGGCCGCACCCTGGTCCTCCAAGGCGAGCTGGTCGCCGCCCGAGACCACCTCGAGGCGGCGATGCGCCTGATCGCGGCGATGCCCGACACCTCGTCGCTGCCCGCCATTCCCCTGGCCCTCACGGCAGACGCGTACCTCGAGATCGTGCTAGCGCTGTTGGGCCTCCACGACCAGGCCACCAGGGTCGCCGAGGCCGCCAGCCGGCGCCTCGAGCGCTCCGGTCACCCCTACCCGAAGGCTGCGTCCATGGTCCTGAGGGCATCGGCGGCCGTTCACCGCCGGGATCTCCCGCTCCTCCGAGAGCGGACCCCGGCCGCCATGGCGCTGGCCGAGCGGTGGGGGTTCCAGATACTGGCCATCCATGCGACCGCACTGCTTGGATGGGCGCAGGCGATGGAGGGCAATCTCGCCGGTGGGGCGAAGCTGCTGCGCCGGGGGCTTGCCCACTGGGACGCGGCCGGGGTGCTGGTGACACGGCCCCTGCTGCTCGGACTGCTGGCGGAGGTCGAGCAGCTGGCGGGCCGGCCACGTGAGGCGCTGCGGCTGCTGGACGACGCGCTGGCCCAGGCCAACCGGAGCGGTGAGCGCTACTTCGAGGCCGAGTTGCACCGGCTCAAGGGCGAGAGCCTGCTCGCGGTCTCGACGCCACGAACCGCTGAGGCCGAGGCCGCCTTTGCCACCGCGATCGCGGTCGCCAGGCGGCAGGGCGCCAAGCTGTTGGAAGATCGCGCGGCCGCCAGCCTGGACCGCCTCCTAGCCTCCCAGCGGCCTCAAAGCTCCAGGTAGAGCCGGGCGGCTTCCATCCCAGCGGACTGCCCATCAGCATCGGTGATAGCCGCGACGAAGCCGGCTCGCCTTAGCAGGGCTGCCACTGGCCCGTGGTCGCCCTCCAGCCTGCTGACGAGTCGGGCGGCACCCTTGGCCCGCAAGGCGTCGGCCACCTCGGCGACGAGACGGCGGCCCAGACCCTGATGCCGCAGGCCGGCGCGGACCACGATGGCGCACAGCTCCACCGCCCCGGCGTCCGCCGGCCGTGTAGCCGCTGCGGCGACCAGCGCCTCTGGGTCAGGGGCGGCGAGGTCCCACAGCCCGAACAGCACGCTCCCGTTGTTGCGGTCGACCGTTGTCGCCAGGGCACCGCCGTCGGCCAGCAGTCTCTTGGCCGCCTTGCGTTCAGTCGGCGCCCGGAGCCTTCGGAACACGATTCCAGTCACGGGCGTGGCGGAGTGGAGGTCATTGTCTCCTCCAGCGTCGGGGTCGGTTTCACGCATCGTGCTGTCTGCGGCTTGGCGTCGACTTGTCGGCTCGACGCCCACACGCCAAGCCGCTGGCCCAGCGGACGCCAAGTCCCTCCTTGCACGCTGCCTCTGGCAGGTCAGCCGATGTGCGAGAGCAGAGAGGAGCAGGACCATGACCCGGCGAACCCACCAAATGGCATTCGCGTCGCTTGCCCTGGTCGCGGCGATTGCGCTCACCGCCTGCCAAGGGGGATCCGACACGGATCCACAGCCAAACCCGGCGCAGCCGACACCGGCCAACCGCCCGGTGGCGACCACCTCCAAGCCCGCGACAGCCCAGCCCGCCACCCGTCCGGCACCAAGCCCCGACAGCGCGACGCGGGACAGCGACTTCGGGTTCATCCGCAGCTGGACCGCCAAGAGCGGCACCTTCTACCTGCGCTTCGACCGGGCCGTCCTGCTGACCGGCAAGGCCGCCGACGACGCCTCGGCCGCCCACGGCGGCGAGTCCCCGGTCCCCAACGACTACTACATCCAGAACGACAACCCACGCCTGCGCGAGGTCGTTATCGCCGATCAGGCCAGGGTCATCGGCAGCCAGCAGCTCACCGGCAGCCCCGGCCCCAACCCCAGCAGTCTCAAGGCCCTGCTCACCTTCGTCCACAACGGCGGCTCCCAGGTCGCCGCCACCCCGTTCCACCTCAAGTACAACGACAACGGCTTCGTCACCCGGGTCCAGGAGCAGTACCTGCCCTGAGCACCCGGGGTCCGCAACCGGTGTGCGGCCTCCTCGGCCGCGCACCGCCGCAAGGGAGGCCCCATGTACGACAACACGACCCGCTTCGGCGTTCTCGCCCTCCCGTGTACGGGCTGCTGGTGTTCCTCAGCACCCTGTCGCACCAGCCCGATTACCGCACCGACTTCTCCGCCTACGCCGAGTACGTCACGACCACGGGCTTCCTGGTGAGCCATCTTGTCGGCAGCATCCTCGGCACCACCATCGGCCTGTTCGGGGTGCTGGCGCTGGGGGCCGTCCTGGCTGGCACGGGCGTGCGCCGCCTCGTGCTGCGGGGCCTGGTCCTGAGCGTCGCGGGGATGGCGTTCATCATGACGCTGTTCGGCGCAGCGACCTTCGCCCAGCCTGCCATCGGCAGGGCCTACCTTGCCGGCCAGCAGGCCGCGGTCGCCATCAACGGCGACCTCTATGGCGCCCCGGCGGTGGTCGTGGGCCTGACCGGCGGGCTGCTGTATTCGGCGGGAGCGGCGCTGTTGGGCGTCGCGCTGTGGCGAGCCGGCACGCTGCCACGTTGGACAGGCCCCCTCTACGCGCTCGCGGTCCCCCTGATCTCCATCGTCGGGCTGGCGGTCGGGGTGGCGCAGCCAATTGGGGCGGTGCTGATCATCGCCAGCGGAGCATGGATCGCCAACACGGTCTGGGCGCGGCCGGCTCGCGCGCAAGCTGGACACCAGCCTCGCAGCTAGCACCCTCGAAAGGCCTGGAGTGCGGGCAACGACCCTGGATGGAAGCAAGCGCGGTACGGGCCGGGACCGCGCCCGGCCCGTTACCGGTAGCAGCTCGTGGGCGTGTGCGTCATCCCACGACCGGGAGGCGGGGATCGGGGTACTCACCGCGTCCAGCGGCGGCCCGGATGAACCCCAGGTCATCGCCCTCCAGATCAGCCGGACGCCCGGGGACGGCCCGCCGGGCGAGAACCTCATCCAGCACCTCGGCCGCCATCGTCGTGGTCTTTGGCATGTGCAGCGGGGGTGCCCCGAGGGCGTCGGTCAGGTCCAGGCCATGCACCCGGGTCTCCACCAGCCGGGTGGCCACGAACTCATCCAGCCGCATCGGCCCAAAGAAACCGGGCCCGATGGTGTCGGGGGGTGTGGTCCTGATCGCCTCCAGGGCTTGCTTGAACGTCTTCCCGACCTGGTCGCGGATGGTGGCCGGGGTGTGGCCCTGGGCGTGGTCGACGATGTACTGGTAGATGACCGGGGAGACCTTGCTGCGGTCCGAGACCGAGATGTAGAAGCTGGCCCGGTCCACCACCGGCTGGGCCGACTGGGGCTCGGCCACCAGCGGCATGGTCAGGCCCATGAAGACGTCGAAGTGGGCGGCCAGCTGCAGGATCGTCCAGGGCGGCTTGCCCGGCTCGGGCGGCCGCAGGTGCGTGGGCCGCTGCCAGTCCTCGGGGGTGAGCCCCGACAGGGTGTCCTGCAGCATCGGGAGGCCCTCGGCGAGGGCGTCCACCATCTCTTCGTAGGAGCGAGCTCTCGTGCCGGTCACCATGCTCCACCTCCTGGAGCCCGCCGCCCGCC